>NZ_JBYNRX010000067.1:0-6315 GCF_057785375.1 Roseiflexus sp. | reverse complement strand
GTGCGCAGCGCAGGTCGAAGGCGGTTCTCTCTGCGCTCTCTGTGGCTCTGTGGTGAATTCCACAGGTATGAAGATTGAACGCACGAACATCAAACAATCGAGGAAAAAAGTCCTTCGTGCCGCTTCGCGCCCTTCGTGGATGACCCAACAGGCGCACAGGCACATGGCGCAACTGCAGGGGGATACTATGAAACTTTTTCCATCTCTTCAGGAGATGCGCGCACTCGTTGGGCAGGGCAATCTCTGCCCGCTCTACGCCGAGGTGCTCGCCGATCTGGAAACGCCAGTGTCGGCATTCCTCAAGGTTGCGCGCGAACCGTGGAGTTTCCTGCTCGAATCGGTCGAAGGCGGGCAGCATATCGCGCGCTACTCGTTCATCGGCGCCGAACCGTATATGACGCTCCGATTCGATCAGGGGATCGCCAGCGCGGTGCAGGGCGGGTACAAGCAGACGCTGCCCTACACCGATCCGTTGCAGGTGCTGCACTCCTACCTGAGCGCCTATCGTCCGGTGCGCCTGCCCGACCTGCCGCGCTTCGTCGGCGGCGCCGTCGGCTACTTCAGTTACGAGACGGTCTGCTATTTCGAGCGCCTGCCGCGCCCGCAGAAGTGCGGCTACGCCATGCCCGAAGGTTTATGGCAGTTCGTCGATACTCTGCTGGTCTTCGACCATCTGCGCCACAAGATCAAGGTGCTGACCCACGTCCATCTCGACGACCCGGACCTCGAGAGCGCCTATCAGCGCGCTATCGCGCGGATCGAGGCGCTGATCGAGCGGCTGCGGCAGCCGTTGCCGGTGCGCAACCAGACGCTCCCGGCGGAGCGCGAGTCTGCCGAGGCGTTGCAAGAGCGCACCTTCTCCTTCGTGGCGAATTACGAACCCTGGCCCCTTGAGAAACCCTCACCGGTCACCGTCGCATCGAACGTCACCCGTGAGGAGTACATGCGGCGCGTCGAAATCGCCAAAGAATATATCGCAGCCGGCGATATCTTTCAGGTTGTGCCCTCGCAACGCTTCAGCCGTCCGGTACGGGTGCACCCCTTCGCCATCTACCGCGCGCTGCGCACGATCAACCCGTCGCCGTACATGTTCTACCTCCACACCCCCGAAGGCGACCTGGTCGGCGCGTCGCCGGAACTGCTGGTACGCGTCGAGGAAGGGATGGTGACCACCCACCCGATTGCCGGTACGCGCCGCCGCGGGAAAGACCCGGAGGAAGACGCGCGGCTGGCGCAGGAGTTGCTGGCAGACGAAAAAGAGCGCGCCGAACACCTGATGCTCGTTGACCTGGGGCGCAACGACCTGGGGCGCGTGTCGGAACCGGGGACGGTGCGGGTTCCCGCATTTATGGAAGTCGAAAAGTTCAGCCACGTGATGCACCTGGTGAGCCACGTGACCGGCAAACTGCGCAGCGATATGACGGCGCTCGACGCGCTGCGCGCCGTCTTTCCGGCAGGAACCGTCAGCGGCGCACCGAAGATCCGCGCGATGGAGATCATCGCCGAACTCGAAGGTGAACAGCGTGGCGTCTATGCCGGCGCCGTCGGGCACGTCGGGTTCAACGGCGACCTCGATACCTGCATTGCACTGCGCACCATGGTCGTCAAAGACGGTATCGCGTATGTGCAGGCAGGCGGCGGTGTGGTGGCGGACAGCGACCCGGCGGCGGAGTATGAGGAAAGTTGCAATAAGGCGGCGGCGCTGCTGCGCGCCATTGATGCAGCGGAGGGCGAGCTATGATCCTCCTTCTCGACAACTACGACTCTTTCACCTACAACCTCTACCAGTACCTGAGCGAACTGGGCGCGCAGGTGACAGTGAAGCGCAACGATGAACTGACGGTCGGCGACGTGGCGGCGCTTGCCCCGGAGAAGATCGTCATTTCACCGGGACCGTGCACTCCGAATGAGGCGGGTATCAGCGTCGCGCTCATTCGTGAACTGGGGGCGACGATCCCGACCCTTGGCGTCTGCCTGGGGCATCAGGCGATTGGCGCGGCATACGGCGGCGCCGTCGTGCGCGCGCCGAAGGTGATGCACGGCAAACTCTCCGACATTCATCACAACGGTCAGGGAGTGTTCGCCGGTCTGCCGGCGCCATTCCGGGCAACGCGCTACCATTCGCTCATCGTGCGCCGCGACGATCTGCCCGATTGCCTGGAGATCACGGCGTGGACCGACGACGGGTTGATCATGGGATTGCGCCACCGCGAGTATCCGGTGCAGGGAGTGCAGTTCCACCCCGAGTCGATCATGACCGAGGCGGGCAAAGAGTTGCTGCGCAATTTTCTGACGGGGCGCTGAGATGACCGCCGAACTCAACAGTATCATCACGCACTACCATACCCTGCTCGATGAGTCGCTGGCGCGCGAAACCCTCGTGACTCTCGACGCGGAACAGCGCGCACTCGGCATGCTCGTCGGTTCGCAGCGCGACCGTCCGATCTGCCCGGTGCTGCGTCCACGTTTCATCACCCGTGCACAGTACGATACCCTGACCCGCGCCGCATCGCTCGTCGGGCGCGCCATTCGCGCCGTAAGCGCAGCCGCGCTGACCGACCCAACCATCCTGGCGCCCTACCGTCTCACCCCGGCGGAGCGCGAACTGCTCGCCATCGACCCCGGCTACCCCGGCGCAACCCTGTTTGGTCGCCTCGACGGATTTCTGGCGTCGGACGGCGCATGGTGCTGGTTCATCGAAGCGAATGTCGAGTCGCCCGCCGGAATCGGGTACGATGAAGCGCTTGCTGGCATCTTCGACCGGACCCGGATCATGGCGGCGTTCCGCGAGACGTTTCAGGCGACGGCGCTGCCGGTGCGCCAGGGGTTGCAGCAGATGCTGCTCGACGCCTACCGCGCCTGGGGCGGGCGGGGAACTCCGACGGTCGCCATTGTCGATTTCCCCGGCGTGGCGACCTGGTCCGAGTTCGAGTATCTCCAGCAGCGCTTCGAGATGGACGGTCTTCCGACAGTCGTGTGTACGCCGGACGACCTGCAATACCAGGGGGGACGGCTCTACGTCGAAACGCGCCAGGCGGACGGCGGCGCCTCCTGGCGACCGGTCGATCTGGTCTACCGCCGCCTGTTGCAGCACGAATTCCTCGCCATGTACGACCTGCACCACCCGCTGATCCGCGCCTATGCCGACCGCGTGGTGTGCGTCGTCAACCCATTCCGCACAAAACCGGCGCACACCAAACTGATCATGTGGCTGCTCTCCGACGACGAAGGACCGGCAGGCGGCGTTCTCGACGCCGAGTCGGCGATGGCGGTGGCGCGCCATATCCCGTGGACGCGGCTAGTGCAGCGGGGCACGACGCGCTACCAGGGTGAACGGGTCGATCTCCTCGACTTTGCGCGGCGTCACCGCGAGCGCCTGGCGCTCAAACCGAACGATGCGTATGGCGGCGAGGGGGTGATTCTGGGGTGGGACACCTCGCCGCTGACGTGGAAAGGGGCGCTCGAACGTGCGCTCGAAACGCCGTCCGTGCTCCAGGAGCGCATGCCGACGCCAGACGAACCCTACCCGACCTGGTCGGACAACGCGGGGATCATCCTGACCTCATATTATGTCGATGCCGACCCGTGTCTCTACGGCGACCGCGCGGTTGGATGCCTGACGCGCATCGCCACTGCTGCGAAACTGAACGTTGCCGCCGGCGGCGCTGCACCGCCGACGTTTCTGGTCGAACCCATACCGACACAGGAGCCTGCCAATGCCAATCCGTGATCAGATCATCCAGATCGTGCGGGGCCATGATCTCACCGAAGATCAGGCTGCCGAGGCGATGGAAGACATCATGACCGGCGTGGCGACGCCGGCGCAGGTGGCGGCGCTGCTCACGGCGCTCCACCTGAAGGGCGAAACCGACGCCGAGATCGCTGGTATGGCGCGGGTTATGCGCGCCAAAGCCATCCCCGTCCACTTCGACGGTCCGCTGCTCGACACGTGCGGCACTGGCGGCGACGGTGCCGGCACGTTCAACATCTCGACAACCGCCGCCTTCATTGCCGCTGGCGCAGGCGCAACCGTCGCCAAGCACGGCAACCGCGCCATGTCGAGCGTCTGCGGGTCTGCCGATGTGCTCGAAGGGCTGGGAGTCACCATCGACCTCGACGCCGCTGGCGTGGCGCGCTGCCTCGAACAGGCCGGTATCGGCTTTATGTTTGCGCAGAAGTTCCACCCGGCCATGCGTTTCGTTGGACCGGTGCGGCGCGAAATTGGCATTCGCACGGTCTTCAATGTGCTCGGACCGTTGAGCAACCCGGCGCAGGCGCGTCACCAGGTGCTTGGCGTCGCCGACCCGACGCTGGCGGAGAAGATGGCGCGCGCACTGCACCTGCTCGGCGCACAGCACGCGCTAGTCGTCCACGGGCATGACGGCCTCGATGAACTCACCCTGAGCGGACCGAACCTGGTGATCGAGGTGCGCGCCGGTCACGAGCCGCGGAGGTACGAGATCAGCGCCGGCGATCTGGGGCTGGCGCCCGTTCCGCGTGAGGCGTTGCTCGGCGGCGATGTGACCACCAATGTGGCGATTGTGCGCGCCATCCTCAGCGGCGAAGAGCGCGGAGCGCGGCGCGACGTGGCGTTGCTGAACGCTGCCGCAGCGCTGGTCGCCGCCGACCGCGCCGCCGACCTGCGCGAGGGGCTGGAACAGGCGCGGCAGAGCCTAGAGAGCGGCGCTGCCCTGGCACGACTGGAGCGGCTTGTCACGGTCAGCAACAGCGATCGTTGACCGTTCCACGTTCACCCGACTGCGGAGTCCCTGGCGAGGAACCTCCCGACCCTTGAGGTCTGCGCCGCTGACCTGGCGCCTGCCATCGAACGACGGCAGTGGAGAGGAGCACGTCTGCTGCGCGAAAATTCCCCGCCCTCCTTCTCCCACGCGGCGAGCGGGAGAAAGAACTGGCAAGCCTCGCCTTCTCCCCCATGTCGCGTGCAACGGAATCATGATCTGTGAGAAGCGTTACCCTTGTCGCAGCCGCTCGCGCTCCTCCCGCAGCTGCTCGTGCTCATTCAGCAGCCACGCGCGCTCATTCAGCAGCCACTCCACCTCCCGCAGTTGCGCCGATTCCAGACCCGCGCGTGCGCGGTCGAGGATGGCTGCGGGGGCATGTGGGTAGGTTCGAGCACCTGCCGATAGTGCGCTGTTGCTATCGGCCATTGCCCGCGCCGCTCTGCAACGATGCCCTGCTCAAGCTTCTCGATTGCTGCCTGCGTGGTTGGGTCGATAGCGGGGTATTTCTCCGGCGCCTGCGGATCGTGCGCTTCCTTCGCAAGCGGCCTGAGACACTGTTCAATCTCCTCGATCGATATTCCTCCTACCTCTTGTTCCGCCAGAAAGTCCATGAATTCCTGGCTACGCCCAAGTTCGGCAACTTCGCGGTCAAATTCATCTGCGGCTTCGAGGATATAGCGCTGTCCCTCTTCTGTGACGATCAAGACCGGCTCTGAACGCGCTGCGCGAAAGAGTTCTTCGAGCGTTATCTGACACTGTCTGAGATCGAAAGTGATCATATGCTTACTTTCCTGCCACGGATGAACAGATCATTATGTTGTATCCAATTGCGAGTATATCAACGGTATCACCGATCATGTCATCATGTCATAAAAGATACGATATTTGTCTTCCTTGAGTTTTCATGATGCTGTGGGATTCGACCTTAGTTGTTTTCTTCGTTTTGTTGGAACGCTTGTGTCGTGCCTCAAATAGTATGAATAACTCGCACGATTGTGCGCTGCGCGTAAGCATCGAAATAAGCCAAATCTTCGGCTCAGGTGTCAGGTTGATACGAAACACCATTGCCGGATGGTCCTATGACTGGCGTTCTGCGCATGTCAGATTGTAGGCGTTTCGGGCAGGCAGAGCAAGTTTCTCTTAGGCACACCGAACGTTGCGGGATTACCGCCCGACATGAAGCAGTCCGCCCTCCTCCCTCACGCAGGGCGAGGGGAAGGAGGGATGCAGGAGCACGACAGCGCTGCGTTCCCCTCCAAACGCTCTGCGCCCTGACGTCCTGGCGTTGATCTTGACAACGCAAAGGCGCGAAGGCGCAGCGGCGACGGGGCACATCACATCCCGCGCCGCCGCCGACGTCGCACAGCCCCCTCCCCCAGCGGGGGAGGGCAGGGGGACCAGAGCCGTCACGCCTGGCACGCTGTTTACCCCCTCCCCCCGCGGGGGAGGGCAGGGGTGGGGGCTTTGCCCTCCTCACGCCTCACACCTCACGCCTCACACCTCACACCTCACACCTCACGCCTCACACCTCACACCTCACACCTCACACCTCACACCTCACGCCTCACGCCTC
>NZ_JBYNRX010000066.1:0-55955 GCF_057785375.1 Roseiflexus sp. | reverse complement strand
CGTGCACCATGCAATGTGCAATGACCATCTTTCAACCTTCAACCTTCGCACCTGAAACCTCTCTCGCCTCTCGCCTCTCGCCTCTCGCCTCTCGCCTCTCGCCTCTCGCCTCTCGCCTCTCACCTCTCACCTCTCGCCTCTTTAGCATATCGTCTGCTCAATACCCAGGGCGCGCGCAATGGCGCGGATCTCGTCGGGTTGCAGCCCATCGGCGAGTTCACCGGCGCTCAGGTTGAGCACTTCGTAGCGCGCGCTCGTTTCCAGATACTCGATCAGATCGGCAGCACGCTTCACCGAAACGTCCGAGTGCGCCATGACGCCATGCTTGCTCCAGACAACCAGGCGATGGGTGTGCAACGCTGCCGCCGTCGCCGTCATCAACTCCGCCGAGCCTGGCAGAATGAAGGGCAGGACGGCAATGCCCTGCGGAAACGTCATGATCGTCTCTGGTTGCCAGCGGAAGAGTCGACGGTTCAGTTCAACCGGGTCGCGGTACTGCGGGATGTGGCTGAGGTACGTCAGGTGCAGTGGTTGCGCATGCACCAGCGCGCTGTACAGTGCGCCGGTAGCCGCTGCCTTATCGTTGTGCACCGCCAGGTGTGAATTGAGTTCGCTCGTGAGTCGGGTAAACCGGCGCGCGGGCGCCGTGTACAATCGGGCGTGCCTGCCATCTGGAGCAACCTGTAACACACCAAGGTTCTCCAGCGGACGGTCGTAGACTTCACGCAGCCGCGTGCCGGAGCCGGTCGCCAGCAGCCAACCGCCTGCCAGGGCAGGAGCGACGACCGGCAACTCGATTTCGTCGACCAGCGGGAAAACCGACTGAACCTCCAGCAACCATCCCGCATACACCGAGATATTGCCAGCCGCGCCTTCGCTGGCGCCAATCTCCGCCATTCGCCGTCCTGCTTCGCCAATCTGCAGCATGATGTCATCGAGCGTCGGAAACGGCGGTTCTTTGAGCGACATATGCAAGACTCCGTGTAGTGCAGACCTGCGCGCAATGACGCGCGAGATGATCGCGCGTTCTCACAGATTGTAGCATCAACACGACGCAACTGCTGCACATCTATGATCGGTGAGCGGTTCAAGTGTGGTATTATCAACCAATTACACAAGACGCGATGGAAATCGTATCTTTCGACGTTCCGTCACGGTTTTCTCACAGAAACGCTGCAACGGTATCGTGCCGTGCTCGACGAGACCACAACCGAATGGCAGCTGGCGCTACCGTACACGCTGCCACTGATGATCAGCGCATCATTAGCGGTGATAGTCGCCATCTTTGTCTGGCATCGCCGTACCGTACCCGGTGCACGACCACTGTTCGCCTTGAGCATCGCGGCTGCGGTCTGGTCGTTTGCTTATGCGCTCGAAATCGCCGCGACTCCGATGCCGATTGCGCTCTTTTGGGCGCGGATGCAATATCCGGGCATTATGACGTTACCGGTTGCCTGGCTTGTCTTTGCGCTGGAATATGCCAGCCTGGATCACTGGCTGACCAGGCGAAACCTGGCGCTGATCCTCATCATTCCCGTGCTGACGCAGATTGCCGTCTGGACGAACGATTACCACGGTCTGATCTGGCCACAGATTCAGGTGAATACCGACGGACCCTTTCCGATCCTCGATTTTGACCACGGACCGGCATTCTGGGTCTGTAACATCTATGCCCATATCTGCCTGGCAGTTGGCATATTGATCCTGCTCCGGCGCTTTGTGCGGTCGCAACGGCTCTACCTGAGCCAGATCGCAATCTTCCTGCTTGGAGCGATGGCGCCCTGGATCGGCAATGGGTTGTACGTATTGAGACTGACGCCGTGGACCGGGCTGGATCTTTCTCCGTTTGGGTTCACGTTCACTGCTGGCGCAATCGCATTTGGCGCCTTGCGATTGCGGTTTCTCGATATCGTGCCCGTTGCGCGCGATATTGTACTCGAAAGCATCAACCAGAGCGTCATCGTGCTCGATGAGCATAATCGGATTGTCGATGTCAACTGCGCCGCTCAACATGTGATCGGCTGCGCTGCCGCCGACATCATCGGAAAGCCAGTCCGTCAGGTGTTGAGCCAGTGGCCACAGATTCTTGATCGCTACTACGAGGTCGTTGAATTGAACGAAGAGGTGCAGATCGAGATTGAGGGACGGACGCTCGTTCTGGAGGTCCTTATCTCACCGCTGCGTGATCGTGATGGACGGCTGCGGGGGCGGGTGATCGTGTGGCACGACATTACTCGCCTCAAGCAGATCGAAGAGGCGTTGCGCCAGCAGAATGATAAGCTGATGACTCTCCAGCAGACCGCGATAGTCGCAAAGGAGCAAGCGGAAGCCGCATATCGCGCCAAGAGCAAGTTTCTGGCGTATATGAGCCATGAGGTGCGCACTCCGCTCAGCGCCATCCTGGGCTATGCCGATCTGATACGCATGGATCTCACACGCCAGGGCCAACCCCTGTATCGGGAGGAACTGGATGCCATCCGCGCCTCGGCGCAGCACCTGCTGGCGATTATCAATAACATCCTGGACCTCTCAAAGCTCGATGCGGGGAAAATGCCTCTGCATATCGAACTCTTCTCGATCGAAGCATTGGTGCACGATGTGACGCAGACAGTGCAGCTGCTCGCTGCGCACAATGGGAATACCCTGACGGTCACCCGCGCACCCGACGCCGATCTTATGATGAGCGAAAAGACCAAAATCCGGCAGACGCTGTTGAATCTTCTGAGCAATGCTGCAAAGTTCACCGAAAACGGCGCGATCACCCTCCGTATCTGGCGCGAGTCGCCTGTCACGCCCTCAACGAATGCAGCCGACGAAAGCGCAGACTGGATCACGTTCGAGGTCGCCGACACCGGCATTGGCATTGCACCTGAACATCTACCGTCGTTATTTCAAGATTTCTCGCAGGTAGAAGATACCGAACATCGCAAGTACAGCGGCGCCGGGTTGGGGCTTGCGATCAGCCGGCAATTCTGCCGGTTGATGGGGGGCGATATTACCATTGCCAGCGAGCCAGGAAAAGGTTCGACATTTACGATGAGGCTGCCAGCCGCAATCCGGTCGGATGATGCCAGCGAACATGCCTTCACGTCTGAACTTGAACAGGTGGATCAATGACGATCATCATGACAGTTGGCGATCTGGTGTGGGATGTGCTGGTCAAACCAGACGGACTGTTGCTCCCCGGCGGTGACACGACCGGCAGCATCAAACTGGCGCCGGGCGGATCGGCGGCCAATGTCGCCGTATGGATCGCCCGGTGTGGTGCGCCTGCCGGTTTTATCGGCGCCGTGGGCGCGGATATCTTCGGCGACCTGATCGCCGCCGACCTGCGCCAGGAAGGTGTCGAGGCGCATATCGTCCGCCTGCGCCACAGTGAAACCGGCGTTGTCCTGGCGCTGATCGACCGCGCCGGGCAGCGAAGTATGGTGACCAATCGCGGCGCCGATCATCGACTGCTGCCCGACATGCTGCCAGAAGCGGCGCTGCGCGCCTGCCGCCATCTTCACGTGACCGGATGGTCGCTCTTCAGCGATCCGCCGCGCGCCGCTGCGTTGCACGCGGCGCATATCGCCGGCGCCGGCGGCGCCACGATCTCGTTCGATCCGGCATCGTACCAGATCATTCGTGAGATCGGGTACGACCAGTTCAACCGGATTACTGCCGAGTTGCCGGTCGATATCCTGCTTCCGAATCGTGATGAGGGTGAAGTGTTGACCGGCGAGCGTGATCCGCAAGCAATCGCCGCAGCGCTGCGTGAACGCTTCCCCGGCGCACTGGTGGCGCTTAAGCTTGATCGCGACGGTTGCTTCATCATGACCCCCACGCTGGCACAGCATGTACCGGGACAGTCCATCGATACGCCGGTTGATACGACCGGCGCAGGGGATGCGTTCAATGGCGCATTTCTGGCGCATTACCTGGCGACCGGCGACGCGCTCACGGCTGCTCGTTTCGCCAACCGGATCGGCGCGTGGGTGGCGCAGCGCACTGGCGCCCGCCCGCCGATCGATGATGAACTGCAACGCATACTGCACGACATTGGACCCAACCCTTTCAAATAACAGGACTTACGCAGTGAGACGTTTTCTGGCGCCGCCAGAGCCCGCGGCAGGGTGACGCTCCCGATGAAGGTGGTGCGGGGCAGCGGCTTTGCCGCCGCACCACAAAAGCAGATACGCACCATGCTGCCGAAGGCAAGCTGTCACGCGGCTCGTCCGTGATGCGACCGCGTATGTCCTGTCAAATAAGCGCGCACAAAAGCGCAAAGATACCTGATCATTCATGAGGTTCCTGCATGCTCACACCCCCCATTCCGCCAAAACGACCGCGGATCATCTCACTTCACGGTGATACGCTCACTGACGATTATTTCTGGATGCGCGAACGCGACAACCCGGACGTGATCGCTCATCTCGAAGCCGAAAACCGCTACACCGAGGCGATGATGGCGCACACCGCCGCGCTCCGTGAGCGTCTGTACGACGAAATGCGCAACCGCGTGAAGGAAGACGACGAAAGCGTCGCGGAGCGTTATGGCGCGTTTGAGTACTACACACGCATCCAGGCGGGGCGACAGTATCCGATGGTCTACCGCCGCACCGCCGGTGCAGACGATGAAGAACTTCTGCTCGACATCAATGCACTTGCAGAAGGACAGACCTTCACCCGCATCGGGCTTTTCCTGCCAGCATACGACGGACGCCTGCTCGCCTATTCGGTCGACGTGGACGGATCAGAAACATATACGCTCTATCTCAAGGACCTGACGACCGGCGCGCTGCTCGATCAGCCCATTCCCAACACGTACTACGGCGCCGCCTGGAGCAACGACGGGCAATACCTGTTCTACACCACGCTCGACGATGCAAAGCGCCCCTATCGTGTGTATCGCCATGCCATCGGGAGCGACCCGGCGGATGACGTTCTGGTGTACGAAGAGCCGGATCCGCTCTTCCATCTGAGCCTGTCACTGACCCGCAGCCGCGCGTATGTCCTGATCACATCCCACAGTAACACAACGTCGGAGGTGCACGCCATTCCCGCTGATGCGCCGATGAACGCACCGCGCATACTATTGCCGCGTCGCCATCGGATCGAGTATACGGCGCATCACTGCGGCGATCATTTCTATTTTCTGACCAACGAGAATGCGCTCAACTTCCGTGTCGTGCGCGCGCCAGTAGCCGATGTGCGCCCGGAACTCCTGGAAGAAGTCATTTCGCACCGCGCCGATGTCATGATCGACGCTATCGACCTCTTCGCCGATCATCTGGTTGCATACGAGCGCTCCAACGCTCAGGAGCGCGTTGAGATCATCGACCTGCGCACTGGAGATGCACATGTACTGTCTTTCCCGGCGCCAGTGTACACACTGCAATCGTGGGACAGGGATGCGCTGTGGGAACCAAACCTGGAATTCGATACGGCAGTGCTGCGCCTGCACTATATGTCGCTGACGCAACCGCGCACCATCTACGATTATGAGATGCCCTCGCGCACGCTGACGCTCTTGAAGCGCGACGACGTATCGGGCTACGATCCATCGCACTACCACAGCGAACGGCTATGGGCGACCGCCAGCGATGGTGTGCGCGTGCCGATCTCGATCGTCTACCGCGCTGATGTGAGCCGTCCGGCGCCGCTGCTCCTGTATGGCTACGGTTCCTACGGCGCCACTGCCGATCCGCGGTTCTCGATCGAGCGGATCAGCCTGTTAGATCGGGGAGTTATTTTCGCCATTGCACATGTCCGCGGCGGCGGGGAACTGGGGCGCGCCTGGTACGAGGCAGGCAAGATGATGCATAAGCGCAACACCTTCACCGATTTCATCGCCTGCGCCGAATATCTGATCGCCGAAGGATACACCTCGCCGGATCGACTGGCGATCCTGGGTCGCAGCGCAGGCGGCTTGCTGGTCGGCGCAGTGGTTACTATGCGTCCCGACCTGATACGTTGCGCGGTCGCCGATGTGCCGTTTGTCGATGTCGTGAACACGATGCTCGATCCGTCGATCCCGCTGACCGCCATCGAATTCGAGGAGTGGGGGAACCCGGCGATTGCAGAGCAGTATGCATATATGCAATCGTATTCACCCTGCGACAACACAACGCCGCGCGCTTACCCGGCGATCCTGGCGACCGCCGGGCTGCACGATCCGCGGGTGCAGTACTGGGAACCGGCAAAATGGGTCGCAAAACTGCGGGATGTCAAAACGAACGATGCCCGTGTGCTGTTGAAGACCGACATGACCGCCGGGCATGCGGGCCCTTCGGGACGATACGACCGCCTGCGCGAAACGGTGTTCGAATATGCGTTTCTGCTCGATGGCCTGGGTATCGGATCAGAACCGTAACCATCAACCCAAACGAGAAGAGACGTTGCAGTGCAACGTCTCTTCGGGGCAACAACCGGTGGAGACGTTGCAGTGCAACGTCTCTGCATTTTTACGGCTTGACGCGCAGTTCGATCAGCGTGAACGTATTCTTACGCACGGAACCGACAGCATGGTAAATCACCGTCTCACCTGGACGCGCCTTCACGCTGCCAACCCGCACCGGATCGGTCGTTCCGGCAAGAGCGAACTGCACCCGGAAGCGCGTATTCACCGGCAATTCAGCCGATACCTGCTGACCATTGGCAAGATTGGGAATGACCGCCAACGCTACCGGGGAGTCGAATGTCTTGACAATCAAATCCACCGGCGGCAGCGGCGCCGTGTGGCGCGCCGTAATGCGGCCATTGCCAGCGCTTGCTGGGGTCACATCGTTGATGAACTTCGAGGCCGTCGGTGCACCGCTGGCAGTCAGGTGGGCAACAATCGTTGCATTCTCACCGCTGGCAAACGGCACGGTCGCAGCGACCGCGACCGGACCACTGCACGGGGGCGTAGACAGAGAGGCGGAGAGATGGATCTTAATGTCGTATGAGCCGGCTGGCAGCTCAATCGGCCCAACGGTATCGGTGTACTTGAAGCGCGTCAGCGCGCACGCGCCGTTGACCGATACATCGACCGGCAAACTCGGCTGGAGACCAAGATCGCGTCCGGGGATGCCGTGTACGACGTAGACCTTCGCGTTGCCAGCAGCCTGTGCAGGGGCGGCGATGAACGATGCAAGCGCAACTGCAACGAGAGCAACGAGCATCACAAATGATCGGCGAACCACGATGAGTGTCCTCCCTTTCTTTCCTTGCGCTTCCTTCTTTGCCGGGGATTGCAAGCGCTTGCGTCAGCAGGCACGTATGTAATTCCAGATCGGATGTCTGGAATGGTGGGCGAGTCTGAATCGAATCGATCGACAGCCAAAAGATGCAACGATCATGCGGGGGGTGAATTTTCTGGACTGCATGGGTGTTTTGCGCATTGTAATGTATGCTATACTTTTGTGCTATACTCTAGCCTGCGATGTAGTCTGCTGAAAGGAAAAGTTATGACACAACGACGCGGCGGCATCAAACGCAGTTCGCAACTGACTTTCCGACGGCGCCTGTTTATTGCGCGCATGTTGCTGCGTGGACCAGCGTCGACCGAGGACCTGATTACAGCCGTGCAACAGGAGCTTGGCGCTGAGGGGTACCCGGCCGCAGCCGTAGCAGCCCTCAAGCACGATCTCGATGCGCTCAAGTCATCCTATGGATGCCGGATCGCGTACCGTCGCGACTCTGGCGGTTATGTGCTGGAAGACCTGGGGACCCTCGCACTTCTGAAAGGTTCGGCTACGGTTCACGAAGCAATACGGGCGCTCGAAGCGCGCTTCCCTGCCGACTCAACCGATGCTGATGCAGCACATATACATACACTGCTCAATCACCTCCGATTGCTGGCGGCGATTGAACACTAATGGTCTATCCGGCAAAGCCTGTCAGGTGAGTGAAGGCAGCGTCTTTACCTACCCGGACGCACGTCACGCGGCGATTTTTCAGATAGCCTCCAGG
Organism: Roseiflexus sp.; assembly: GCF_057785375.1. Lineage (NCBI taxonomy): Bacteria > Bacillati > Chloroflexota > Chloroflexia > Chloroflexales > Roseiflexaceae > Roseiflexus > Roseiflexus sp. Next base: position 48,020 of record NZ_JBYNRX010000066.1, on the reverse strand, counting down.
CGATGGAAAGGATGTTCGGGCGGGCGGGTCTGAGACCCGCCCTTACGGGCAAGGCGGGGCTTTGACCCGCCCTTACGGGAGACCCCCGCGCGCTTGGGGCTGGTCTCAGACCCGCCCTTACGGGAGATGCCTGCACGCTCAGGAGCAGCGTGAGCAGTGAGTGTGAGAGGTCTTTCATGCGGCAGATTGTGCTTTCCGGCGGGTGGCGGCTCAGGCAGTACGATCCAGCGCGTGAATTCGCCGATCAGATCGATGACGACGAGGGATGGATACCGGCAACGATTCCTGGCGTCGTTCATCAGGACCTGATTGCTGCCGGGCTGCTGCCCGATCCGTTCGACGGGCTGAATGAGCACGCCGCACAGTGGGTTGGCGAGGTCGCCTGGCTGTATCGGTGTGATTTCGACGTGCCCGACGATCTTGCGCCGGATGAAACGGTGACGCTGTGCTTCGACGGCCTCGATACGTTTGCAAAGGTCTGGCTCAACGATGCGCTGGTGTTGAACCATGACAACATGTTCGTCCCGCGCCGCATCGAAGCGACCCGCCTGATCTATCCGGGAAGCAACCTGTTGATTGTGCTGTTGGACTCGGCGCTGCGCCGCGGGTGGGCGCGTGAAGCGGAAGGCGGCGCCCTGCCGCTCTGGAACGGCGATAGCAGCCGCCTCTATGTGCGCAAGGCGCAGTACCACTATGGCTGGGATTGGGGACCAACTCTGTTGACCGCCGGTCCCTGGCGTCCAGTTCGCCTGGAGATGTTTACAGCGCGCATTGCCGATCTCTCCTGCCCGGTCGAAGTTGATACCGATCTGCAGAACGCAACGATCGCCGTGCAGGTCGCAATCGAAGCGGGACAACACATTGCGCGCAACGCGGAGGAGATGGCGCGCTTCCTGGCGGGGATGACCATGCAGGTTGATCTGTTCGATCCTGATGGCACGCTGGTTGCTGCGGTCACGCTGCCGGTTGATGGAGGCGGCGGCGCAACCCGGCTGCATGTGTCCGCGCCGCGCCTGTGGTGGCCCAATGGCTACGGCGATCATCCGCTGTATCGCCTGGTTGCCACGCTCCAGAACAGCAATGGCGCACTCGACCGACGCGAGTTGCGCATCGGGCTGCGACGGCTGCGGCTGGTCCAGGAACCGCTCGAAGACGAACCGGGGACAACCTTTTTGTTCGAGGTCAATAACGTTCCCATCTTTTGCGGCGGGGCGAACTGGATCCCCGCCGACAGTTTCGTGACGCGCATCACGCCGGCGCGGTATCGCGCGTGGTGTGAACAGGCGGCGGCGGCGAATATGGTCATGCTGCGCGTCTGGGGCGGCGGCATCTATGAGGACGACGCATTCTACGACGCTTGCGACGAACTTGGGTTGCTGGTGTGGCAGGATTTCATGTTTGCCTGCGGCATCTACCCGGCGCCGGGATGGTTCCGCGACAGTGTGCGCGCCGAGGCGGAAGCGCAGGTGCGGCGCCTGCGACATCACGCCTGCCTGGCCCTCTGGTGCGGCAACAATGAGGATTATCAGATTGCCGCCGCCACCGGACGCTATGATCCCAACCTTACCCCGGAAGAGAACGCCGATCGTTTTCCGGCGCGCCTGATCTACGAACGTCTACTGCCCGACATCTGCGCCACCCTCGATCCAACGCGCCCCTACTGGCCCGGCAGTCCATACGGTGGCGCCGACGGCGCCGATCAAACATTCGGCGACCGGCATACCTGGGAAGTCTGGCATGGACGTGTCGCGCCTTACCAGCAGTATGCCGCCTACCACGGTCGCTTCGTTAGCGAATTCGGCATGCAGGCGTTTCCGGATCGTGCCACGATCGAAGCGTTCGCGCCGCCCGCCGAGCGCTACCCGCAGAGTCGCACCCTCGATCACCACAACAAAGCAGCCGACGGTCCCCGCCGCCTGGCGGTTTACCTGAACGATAACGTGCGCATTCCCTACGACCTGGACGGGTACATCTACGCGACGCAACTGGTGCAGGCTGAGGCGCTGGCAACGGCAATCCGCGCCTGGAGACGGCGCTGGGGAGGACCAGGACGCTATGCGACGGCTGGCGCGCTGATCTGGCAGCTGAACGATTGCTGGCCCGTTGTCAGTTGGTCGCTGATCGACTATTATATGCGCCCCAAACCGGCGCTCTATGCGGTGCGGCGCGCGCTTGCACCCATTGCGCCCGGTCTGGCGCGCACCGCCGATAGCGTCGAACTGTGGGTGGTCAATGGAAAAACGACGACGGCGGATGTCGATGTTGAACTGCGCACCTGGACGCTCAACGGCGACCTGCTGGTGCTCGATAAATTGCAGGTGTCGCTGCTCCCCAACCGCACCACCGAACTGGGGCAGTTTGGCTTCGATCCAGGAGCAGCGCTGATCTTCGACGCCCGTGTCATCGTGAACGGTCAGATTGTGGCGCGCGCCTCGCTCTGGCCCGAACCACTCAAGTATCTGACGTTCCCCGATCCGGTAATCGTGCTCGATCTGGTGTCTGGGGATGAGTTGCACATCCGCGCAGCCCACCCCGCCAAAGGCGTGGTGCTCGCTGCCGGAGACGGCGTTGCCTGGAGCGACAATTACCTCGATCTGATGCCGGACGATGAGCAGGTGATCCACGCCGGCGGCCTGGGCGAACGTGCGGTCAGCGTGCGCTGGCTCGGAATGGAGTGACTCGCCCGCTCACGCATACACCGAATGCGCATCAACCGGTTCGGTCTTGTTCTCCTTCGGTCGCGGTTCGGTATACCGACCGTACAGGATTGTCAGTTCACGCAGCCGCGAGATAACGGCTGGCGCAAGCTGGTGCATGCTGAAGCGCCACGTCCAGTTGCCGCCAGGGCGACCCGGCGTATTCATCCGCGCCTCGCTCCCCAGCGATAGCACATCCTGCAACGGGATGATCGCGGTATCCGCCACCGACGAGAGGGCGACCCGGATAAAATCCCACGCGATGTCGTCGCCGCTGCGTCCCAGGTATAATTGCACATGACGGCGCTCTTTCTCCGAAGCAGTGCGCCACCAGCCAAGCGTCGTATCGTTGTCGTGCGTACCGGTATAGACGATGCATCGCTGAATGTGATTGTGCGGCAGGTAGGGCTGATTGGCGTCTCCGCCGAAGGCGAACTGGAGCACCCGCATCCCCGGAAAGCCAAACCGGTCGCGCAGTTCTTCGACATCGGGCGTAATCACCCCCAGGTCCTCGGCGACGATGGGGAGTGCGCCAAGCGCCCGCTCGACCGCCTCGAACAGGTCGGCGCCCGGTCCTTCGACCCAGCGCCCGTTGACTGCTGTCTCCTCGTCTGCCAGCACCTCCCAGTAGGCGGCAAAGCCGCGAAAGTGATCGATGCGCATAATATCGACCAGCGTCAACGTTGCGCGGAATCGTTCGATCCACCAGTCGTAGCCGCGTTCTTTCAGCACATCCCAACGGTAGAGCGGGTTCCCCCACAACTGTCCGGTGGCGCTGAAGTAATCGGGCGGCACACCGGCCACCACCGTCGGCCTGCCTTCATCGTCGAGGAAGAACAACTCAGGATGCGCCCAGACATCGGCGCTGTCGTAGGCGACGAAGATGGGAATATCTCCCAGGATCTGAATACCCAGGTCATTAACGTACTTCTTCAGTGCCAGCCACTGATCGAAGAAGAGATACTGGATGAAACGCTGGTAGGCGATCTCGTCGGCATACGCGCGGCGCGCCGCATCGAGCGCGGCGGGTTCGCGCCGTCGCAATCCCGGATCCCAGGTGGACCAGGGACCGCCGCCGTTGGCGCTTTTCAATGCAGCGAACAGCGCATAGTCGTCGAGCCAGGATGCCTGAGCCTCACAGAACGCCTCGAAATCGGCGCGCAGGTGATCGGCGTATCCCTGTTGAAATCGAGCGAACGCGCGCCGCAGGATGCGCTGTTTGAATGGAATGACCGCGCCATAATCAACAGCAATATCGGGCAGAATCGGCGCATCGGCAAGGTCCGACGGCGCCAGCAGCGTTTCTTCGAGCAGAATGTCGAAGTTGATCAGCAACGGGTTGCCGGCAAAAGCGGAGAAACTCTGGTAGGGCGAGTCGCCATAGCCGGTGGGACCGAGCGGCATCACCTGCCAGATACGCTGACCCGCAGCCGCCAGCAGATCGGCAAAATCATACGCGCTATCTCCCAGGTCACCAACCCCCCACCGCGAAGGGAGCGATGTCGGATGCAACAGGATACCGCTGGCTCGTTGGCGGTTCATAGGTCGTCCTCGCAGTCATCAGGCTTTTCCCTCTAGTATACCCGAACGACTTACAGTAGCGGCGCGCCTCTACTACCCCGCTCCCGCCACCTCCGTAGCGCGGGCTGAAGCCCGCGCACGCGCCGTCTCCTCAATCCCCCTCACCCCCCTTGCCCCCTCTCCCACCAGGGGAGAGGGGGGCGCCCCACGCTCCCGGTCCGTAGCTCCGCAGGGGCTTCCACTTGCGGTGAGCACGGTCGGGTCGAACCGCGTCCTCAGCGCGGGCTTCAGCCCGTGCACGCGCCCCCCGCGCCCGTCATCTCCGTAGCCCCCTCACCCCCCTTCCCTCTCCCCCACCAGGGGAGAGGGGGGGCGCCCCACGCCCCCGGTCCGTAGCTCCGCAGGGGCTTCCACTTGCGGTGAGCACGGGCGAACCGCGTCCTCAGCGCGGGCTTCAGCCCGTGCGCCATGCGACCTCAGCCGCCAGGGGGAGTAATACCGTTATCAATCGATAAATATGCTCATTTGCAGACTTTTTAGAGAACAATACCCCTCTCCTGAACGTCCAACCATGAGAGTACGCTTTTATCGTTGTGGTTGACCAATGGAGCGACCCAACCCGAATGGTGAAAGGAAAGAAGCATATGAGGCTCACACGCTTTCTGTGGTCGGCGCTGCTGATTGGCGCGCTGGTCATAACAATGTTCAGCATTCACTGCGCCAGGCGCTGCACAGCACACCGGCGATCCTCCGCCGGTCGTCACTCCAGACGACGCGCTCACGCTGCGCGAGGAGGACCTTGGACCGGCAACCCGCGATATTGCAGTCGATTTCGACACGCTCATCCGCCCTGCACTCGATGCCTACCTCCAGCGAACCGGGGGCATGCCGGGCGTCGCCACAACAGAGGCGCCTGTCGTGAGCGCTATTCCCACCCCCATCCCGCCCGTCTATCTGCCACTGATCGTGGGACCGCCGCCGCCGCTGGTCGTTCTTCCACCAGAACCCACGCCTGTCCCGCCGCCGCCGGGCGCTGATGTCACCGCCGTTACCTGGTCCGAGCCGAGCATCCGCGTCGGACGCGGCATGACCCTAACCTACGAGAGCCGGGCGTACAACGACGGCAAGGGAGATGCCAGCAGCACAACCGTCGTCATTCCGTACAACCGCAACCATATCCTGCCAATCGCCAGCCGCTTCGACCGCGCCGCCGGCGATTGGGTGAGTGAACTGACTCCGACTCAGATCACCGTGACGTTTGGTCGCCTCGGCAGCAGCAAAATGCGCAGCGGCTTCATCGATTTCAGGGTCAGCAATGCACTCGCAACCAATACCGCCATCGAAACGCGCTCGACCTTCCGCTGGTCGGACGAGGATCGTGGCGGCAACGGGCGCAGTAACTGGGCGCCGGTTCTGGTCGGCGGCGGCAACGATACCGCGCCGTTCGTCTGGCTGATTGTCGAACCGGTGCGGGGCACGGCGGCTGAAACACGCACCTTCTTCAGCGATCGTTTCGTTCCAGGCGAGAATGTGGTGACGTGGCTCAACACACCACGGGGGGTGAAGCCGCTCAATGTGGCCGCTGCTGCCGACCCGTCGGGACGGGTGTGGCTGACGTATCGACCGTCCGATCTGACGCCGGGGACCTATCAGATTGTGGCGCATGGGACGCGCAGTCGGCTGACCGGTGTTGTGTCGTTCGTTGTGCAGTGAGGGGAAAAGCGAACGGGGAGCGGTGTCAGGAAGAGATTCGCTCCTCGAGCGGATCGAGAGCGGTATTCCAGAGTTTCATGCGCTCGGCGTCGCCGCCGGCATCGGGGTGGTGCAGGCGCGCCATTGCTTTGCGAATGGCGCTGATTTCGGCAGCGGTGAGCGCAAGGGGAATGTTGCCAATCTTCGGGACCTCCTGTTCGCGCATGGCGCTCTCGGCGCGCGCCTTCCACATGTCGCGTTCGCGTTCGAGCGCGACATTTTCACGACTGATCTCAACCAGATTGGCGACGGTTTTGTTGTAGGCGCGCGCAATCTCAGCCTGACGATCCTGTTCTTTGCGAAGCTGCCGAAGCAGCGCGCGGATCGTCTGATGCGCCTCTTTCAACTCATTCAACAGCCACGCAGGGTCAAGAGTTGCGGGATCGATGTCACGCAGCGGATTGTCGTTGCGAGCCACTCCAGTGTCCTCAGTTTCGAAAAGCGCCTGCACGTCTGTAGTATAGCGACATGACCGGTCACTCGTCAAACGGTCATGGTCCCTCGTATTCCCGCAATTCCCGCACGTTGATCGATGTGCCGGCAACCAGGAGGATGCACGCCACACCGCCGAGGGTCACTGCCGCAGGCGCGCCGATCAGACTGGCGATAAATCCGGCGTTGGTTTCTCCCAGTTGCGGACCGCCGGCAAAGAAGACCATAGTGACTGCCACCATGCGCCCGCGTAGCTCATCGGGAGTGAACAACTGACGGATCGTACCGCGAATGACCATGCTGATCGTATCCGCTGCGCCCATGCCCGCTAGCGCAATCAGTGTCAGCGGGAGCCAGCGCGACATCCCGACGACAGTAACGCACACACCGAACGCCAGCACCGCCGCGAGCAGGGTCATCCCCTGGCGCGGAATGCGCACACTGCTGAGCAGGGTTGCCGCAACCACCGCCCCCGCCGATGGCGCAGCGTACATCCAGCCGAGTTCGGTCGGACCGACGCGCAGGACCTGATCGGCAAAGATCGGGAGCAACACTCCGGTAGCGCCAAAGAAAGTGGCGAAGAAATCGAGCAGCATGGTTGCAGCGATCAGGCGATGCGAGAAGACGAAGCGCAGCCCTGCCAGCGCCGCCTGGAGCGAAACCGGTTCGCTGCGCACCGGCATGTTCCGTGTACGCATAAGCGACGCCGCTGCTGCAACCGCCAGAAAGGTGGCGGCATCGATCCAGTAGACCGGCGCAACTCCGACTGCTGCGATAAGCACGCCGGAGAGCGCCGGACCAATGACCGTCGCCAGTTGCCAGGCGACAATGTTCAGGCTCAATGCATTCGGCAGGTGTTGCGGTGCAACCAGGTTGGGAATGATCGCCTGGCGCGCCGGCAATTCAAAGGCGCCTGCTACCGACGCCAGCGCCACCATCGCATAGATCAGCAGCAACGGCGGACGCTCCATATCGCCGGTCAGTGCCAGTACGACGGAACACGCCAGCGCCACGAGCGACATCAGGATCAGGATTTTGCGCCGCTCGACGCGGTCGGCGACCATGCCGCTGAACAGCGCCGTGACAACCAGCGGAATAACGCGCGCCAGACCGATCAATCCAAGCGCAATTTCCGCCCGGATGCTGCTGTCCGCCTGCGCCAACTGGTACACCTGCCAGGCAATGGCAACATTACGCATTTGCGTACCGGTGATTGATACGAACTGACCGGCCCAGAGCAGTCGGAAATCGCGGTAGCGCAGCGCCGTCAGCGCTGCAAACCGGGTCGAAGGCGTTGATGGGTGCATCAATTTTCGTGCAGGTTCCAGAGAGAATATAGGAGCGGCTATCATATCACATTACTCTGAGGATGTCTCATCGGGACGGGGCTGAGGGGTGCGAGTATGCATGGACCGGAAACGCCGTAGAGGACAACAGGATGTTGGGACGCGGGGCTGATGGCGAGAGAGGCTGGCGCCAGCTGGACGTGATTCATACACACGGAATTGCATCTTTATACACACAAGGAGGAGCGTGAAGCGCACGAACATTGTTCTGGACGATGAACTCATCGAGCGCGCACTGCAGGTGACCGGTCTGAAAACCAGGCGTGAGGTCGTTCACGAGGCGTTGCGCACCCTGATCCGCCTGCACGAACAGGCCGAGGTGCGCGCCCTGCGCGGAAAACTGAAATGGGAAGGCGATCTCCACGATCAACGTCTGGATCGTCTGGAGCGTCCACGATGATCCTGGTCGATAGCACGGTCTGGGTGGACTATTTCAATGGCATCCAGGCTCCTCATACCGAATACCTGGATAGTCTTGTGGATCAAGACTTGATACTGGTTGGGGATCTCATCCTCGCAGAAGTCTTGCAGGACTTCCGGGAAGATGCTGATTTTGAACAGGCGCGCCGCGCTACGGGGAAATTTCTTCAAGTCAGCATGGTCACACCGGATCTGGCAGTGAAAAGCGCTCACAACTACCGTATGTTGCGGCTTAAAGGAATAACCGTGCGCAAGACAATTGACAGTCTGATCGCTGCGTGGTGCATCGAACACCGTGTTCCCCCGCTCCATCACGACACCGACTTCGATGGGTATGAGGCGCACCTTGGCCTGCGCGTCGTACACCCGGAAGCGCTCTCGTGAATTTCTCCCGCGCTGCTCGCACATCGGGCGTCGTCATGATCACTGGATGCGCTCACGCGAGCGGATCGCGCTCTGTGAGCGCCGCTTGATTCCAGAATCGTTCACAGCCGGGTTCGGCTGTTCCGCCAGTTGATCAACTCGAAGGTTTGGGGCGGACCCTACCTCGATAGCGGACACAATGCCCGCGTTCCAGACGCGGATGATGCCTGCGCGCCCAGGCGCGAATGGAGACGCATTCCGCATGCGGGCAGGATGCCCGCGCGCCCGGTCCATAGCACTTCGCATGCGGGCAGGATGCCCGCGCGCTCAGGAGCATCGTGCATGGTTTCACCAGGTTACTCTTTTGTGTATAATTGAAGTTAAGAGATTATTGACTAATCGTTCTTCACGAAAGGAACACACGCAATGTCGGATCAACCCCTGCACACGCTCCAGCTCCGTCACAGACACGCATCAGGGGCGGAAGAATGGTCGTGCCCGCACTGTGGTCGTCGTCTGCTGATCCACCTGGCGCCGGTCCGCCGCCGAACGGTCCTGGCGCAGGGGGACGCCTCGGCACTGCACATCGGCGGCGGTGGTTCCCGCCAGACAACTCACGTGCCGCTTCGGCTGCCCTCCGCGCGCAATCTGCCGGTTCTTCCTGAAGAGCCAGGGCATATCCCGGTAACCGATGCGCTCCTCCCCTGGATCCGTTGGATGGATCAGGCAGGTCTGTAGTCCTCAATCACTCTCTCCGATCATCGAGCGTGAGCGCTGGCTGAGTACAGCGTGTCCGGCGCACCACCGTCAGTCGCTCACGCGCTGCTCTTCAGCACCTCTCCTCCTACCGCGCGTCGAACCTGTTCGCGGCGTAATTCAGATTTGTGGCATTCCGCAGTTTCCGCGCATTCATCGCCGAGTGCGCCGTGAGCGGCGCAGCGTAGGATGTCCTTGCGCGTAAGCAACGCACGTGCATGTAAGGTAAGGAAAGGGAGGTCACAACCATGGCAGTCGCAACTGCGAAACGAGAACTGGTGGCAGCGAAGGGAGCGGAGGTCGAGAGGGAAGAACTGGCGGTTGAAGAGCTGCAGGCAGCACTGATGGAGCGCCTCGAAGCGGCGTATGAGGAGGCCAAGGCAAGCTGGCGACCTGAGATCGCCGCGCCGACGAACTGGTGGGACATTATGGCGGTCGGTCCGTTCTCCCAGCCGTTCGATCTCGGCTTCCCCAAGCCCAATCCGATTGTGCGGGTCGGCCAGCCGCTGGTGATCTTCACGGTGCTGTTCCTCAACCCGGTTGGTCCGCCAGCGCCATCGCCGATGCAGATCGTCGGCGGCGCCCTGCTGCCCTACCGGATCACGTACAACACCAACAACGTCATCACGATGAGCCCCGAAGCGACGCTGAGCGGAACGGTGACCGGCAACCTGGCGCCTGTGCCGTTCATCCTCAACGCGATCACGCTGACGCCGAACACGCCAGGGTTGTATGAAGTCCATCTGCGCGCGCAGATTCTGACGGCGATGAGCACCACCATGGTTCCGTTCGCCGGGTATGCGTCGCGGGTCGACTCGATCCACGCCTCGATCTTCGGTCCGAGCGGTCTCGTCATTCGCTTCGAGCAGCCGGTGCGCTTCGATGTGTATGCGTAAGGCGAAGGTCTGTCGGTAATCGGCATCTGTGGCGACGCTGCAATGCAACGTCGCCACAGACGCCCCTTCAGGGAGAAAGACAATGGACGATGACCGTCTCCGCGCTGCACGGGCGCGCCTTCTGGTGCGCCGGATGGCGCCGATGTTCCTCTACAACCCTGCCTACCGCGTCAATATGGTCGATTTCGGCATCCCGATCCGCGCCGAAGCCGCCGATGAACGCCCGACGATTCGCTTCCACGTGCCGCAAAAACTGTCCCGCGCGCAACTCGAACGCGCCGGCATCGAAGCAGTGCCGCGACAGATCGGCGAATTTGTCACCGATGTGATTGAAGGCGCCTATGTGCCGCACGTCTGGGGCTGGTGGTATCCCCCGCAACCGCCTGCCAGCAGTCCGCGGGCGCGCCACGATCCGATGCGCGGCGGGATCAGCGTGTCGGTCGCGCGTGATTACAGCGCGGGCACCCTCGGCGGGTTGGTGCGCGATCGCACCACCGGCGAACTGATGATCCTGAGCAACTGGCACGTGCTCGCCGCTGAACGCTGGGTCTCCGCCGGGTTGCCGATCTGCCAGCCGGGGCGGCTTGACGGCGGTATGCCGTATGATGTTGTTGCAACCATGACGCGCCACGCGATGCGGCAGCAGATCGATGCCGCCGTAGCAATCCTCACCGGTGATCGTTCGTTGATCAACAATCAGTTGAACATTGGTCCAGTCAGCGGCGTGGCGCTGCCGCGCCTCGGCATGCGCGTCACCAAGTCCGGTCGCACGACCGGCGTGACCGAAGGAATCATCACGGGGGTTGAAGGACAAGCGCGACTGTGGTATGGTTCTATGCAACGCGCCATTCAACACGTCATGACCATCGTTCCCGCACCTGGAAAGCGTGAAGTCAGCGCAGGGGGCGACTCCGGCTCGTGGTGGCTCGATGCCGAAACGCGCGCAGCGGTTGGGTTGCACTTTGCAGGAAGTGACGATCCGGAGCAGGCGCTGGCAATCGATATGTTGAGCGTTCTCAACGCGCTCAACGTCGATATCGTCACCAAACGACCGGCAATGACCGACCGACGCCGACCGGAAGCAGTGGTGCGAGAAGCGTGGCAGGCGGTCGAGCGTGAGATGCTGGAGACACTGGCGCGATGAGTTCGCAATCGGCAGCGTGGTGGCGCAAGGCGCGGCGAGCGCGCGATCATCTGATCGCGCGTTTCAGCGCACATCCGGCGGTTACCAATATCGACATCGGGTTGCTCGATCCTCCCGAAGCCGGAGTGATCGGCGTGCGCATTCACGTGCGCGGCACACCCGACGACCTGAACGTTCCAGAAGAGATCGACGGCGTTCCGGTGGGGATGATACGGGGAGATTATCGCTTGCAATGAGCGGGGAGATGTCCTATGACCGTGCGCGAACGATGGTCGCCTGACAATGAAATGCGAAGCGGCGGACAAGGTGATGAGACCCCATGGAGCGAGCGTGCCGCATTTCGCATTGCTGTCGAATCGCGCGACGCCGGGGAAGGGCGGCTGGCATGGCGCACCCGCGCCTACCACGAAGAGCACGACCAGCACAAGGTCTGGACCGGCGTGCCGGATGAGGCGCTGATCGAATGGCTCCACGAGCAGCTCCGGCAGTCAATCGGCAGCGCCGTTCCTTCGCCGATCAGACGTCTCCCTGAAAGCATAGCGCCCACCGCGCCGGACTCCGCCGTCCCTCCCGACGACCTCCAACAGATTCCAGGGATCGGACCGGCGATTGCGCGACGATTGCACGCTGCGGGCATTACGACCTTTGCCGCGCTGGCGGCATGCTCACCGTCCGATCTGGCGGCCTGGACAGGACGATCCACCGAGCAGATTACCCGGATGGGCTGGATCGAACGCGCCCGCGAACTGGCGCATCCTCCAGCACTCACCACACCTGCCCTGGAACCGGCGGCAGAACGTTCGGTCACGATGGAAGCGCCGCCACCACCGGCGGAAGCCGAACCGCTCACCACCGCAGTCCCACTGCAAACGACGGAAGCCGAACCGCTCACCACCGCAGCGCCACCGCAAACGGCGGAAGCCGAAGCTGAACTGCTCACCACAGAAGCGCCCCCACTGGCGGCAGCCGAACTGCTCACCACCGAAGCCCCACCAGCGGCAGCCGAACCGCTCACCACCGAAGCCCCACCAGCGGCAGCCGAAGCAAAGCCCGTCGAAGAAAAGCCGATTGTCGAATTTGCCGAACCGCTTGGAGAGACAGTGCTGCCAATAGCAGCAGAAGCAACCCGGGAGGCACAGGAAATGATGCTCGAAGAGTCGCCGATCATGTTCGCCGCCATTCTGCTCGACGAAGAAGGAGACGTGCGGGGCGTCTGTCTGACCATGACCGACGAGCAACCGCCGGAGTGGAACGATCAGCAGGTAGCGCGATTCTTTATCGAGACCAGAACGCCGCTCCCGGCGGAAGCCGTATTCGCTTCTCTTCATTTGAATGATGTGCAGATCGAGACGGTTCCCGCACAACGCGGGAAAGGCGGCGCCTCCCAACTACACGCGACCGCCACAGTGCATCTCGAAGGTGCGGCAACCACAGGCAAACAGAGCATGTCCTGTCACGTTGTGCTCCTGGCGTATGACCTCGCATCCGGCGAAACGCACATTCTGAACACAACAAGAATTGAATGTGCGCCTGACACGCTGGATATCCCGCTCACCCTCGATGCCGACCTGCCCGAAGTCGGCAGGTATCAACTGCTCCTGGCAGCGCTCATGCCCGAAGCGCGCGTCCTGAGCGCCATTTCAGGACCGCGATTGCGGGTGACGCCCTAGCCTTGTTAGGAAGATCAACCGGATATGAGACAATCTCGTGATCGGCGTTGGCTTCGACAGGCTCAGCCAACGCCAACCGCTCCACCAGCGCATATGCACTGATCTCGTAATCGGCGTTGGCTTCGACAGGCTCAGCCAACGCCAACCGCTCCACCGGTGCATATTGACGGCAGCGCGGCAGTCACTCCGCCTTTTCGATCACCCGTCGCACAAAGGCTTCGAGGTCGTCCGAGGGACTCAGCCCCAACTGGCTGCGGAGCGTGGTCACACATATCTGATACTGGCGCATCGCCAGGTGGCGCAATCCCTGCGCCGCATAGCAGCCGATGAGCACCCGATGCGCATCCTCATCGCAGCTATCGACGGCGAGCGCGCGTTGACTGAGCATAATCGCCGTTGGATAGTCTTTCCGTTCCTGGTACAACCGCGCCAATTGGTGGAGCGCTTCGAGGTACGCCGACTGAAAGACGATCCGGCGCTCTTCCGCCCAGTCCTCATAGCGTTCTTCCGCCATGTAGTCGCCCTGGTACAGATCGATGGCGCGTCCATACGCTTGAAGCGCGCACTCCACATCGCCGCGACTCCAGGCGGAGCGCGCCGTTGCGATTGCCTCCTCGAACGCATCGGAGTCGACCCACAGCGGCAGATCAGGCGCGAGCAGGTAGCGGTCATTGATAAACAGCACCACCGGAATGTCTCCCATCACCCGCTTGAACGTCTGGCGCAGGCAGTAGACAGCCTGGTGCAGGCTGCGCCGCGCCAGTTCCGATTCTGAGTCGGGCCAGAAGAGAGTTGCCAGGCGTTCTTTTGCAATTGGCGTTTGACGGTGGGCGACCAGAAAACGAAACAGCGACCGCGAACGCACCCCTTCCCACTGTTCGATCAACACATCATTGAAGTACACACGCAGCGTTCCAAAGGTGTAGACGGTCAAGCCAGACGGACGCGCCGCCGACTCGGCCGCAACCGGCGCCGTGGATGACACTGAAGCAGGCGTCGTCGTTTCAGTGGAAGGCGCGTTTGCTGCTGTATTCACATCGAGTGGCATCGCTGCGCCAGCGACATTCGTCTCAACCGTCGGGGGGACCTTCACATTCACCAGAGGTTCTATCGATTCGGCGGAAACAAGGTCTTCAATGACAACCGGCTGACCGGCTAGTAAGTCATCAGAGGCTGAACGTTTCGGCGGGCCGGGAGGAGCAAGGATGGCGCGCCACCAGCCAAGGAAGCGCTGCAACAGCGATGGTGAGCGGTCGACAAGCAGTGGCGGCGGCAGCGGCAGGAGTTCGACATTGATCCGGGTCCACTCTTCGGCGTCTGCATGAATCTGCACAGCGATATGCTGATGGATAGCGATCAGGTGGCGCATCAGTTCTGCGCGGGCCTCATTAATAGCAGATTCTCCCTCAGAACGCTCGATGCGCCCCTGTGCTATCACCTGCTGCCAGCGCACCACCTCGGCACAGAGTTGCGCGGTTGCCGCCAGCATCCCGCCCGGTGGCGCGATATCCGCCGCATCGAGACAGAACTGAGCGTGCTGCAAATAGGCGCCCGCCGCGCGATAATCTCCCTGGCGAAGGGCGATCAATGCCACACGCCACGCCAGCAAACCGCAGGCGCGCGGATCGTCGAGTTGCTCGACTAGAGTCAGCGCCGCCAGCGCGCGCGCCATCGCCAGATGTGCGTGACCCTGATAGAGATGCAGTTCCGCCTGCGCTATCAGCGCGCGCCACTGCCCATCAGCATCATTCGTCGTCCGAAATGCTACTTCCGCTTCGGCCAGCAGACTCAGCGCTCCATTCCACTCCTGGCGCCGCAACAGATCCAGCGCCTGACGGTATGCCTGCCATCCGGGTCGGTCGTGTCCACTTTGTCGAGAGCGACGCGACGCAGCATGATTGGGAGAGGTCATACCCGCTCTTTTCACGAAGTGCTGTGGCATGATTGCTGATGGTGACAAACATCCGGTATGCCTGAACGGAATTCAGGCCATAGACACGATGCCATCAAGAACCAGGCAGAACAGATAGCAGCCGGGAATGCGTCCGGTCTTTGGCGTGCGCATCGTTGCAGAAGGAGTACAGAGGAAATAAAGGTATCTGCAGCGGACTATGCGCACGATCCTTTCACATGTAGTATAACGCAGCCCATGGCAAAATCAACGTTGAGGTTTCGTTAGGAACACAGACGGTCTCCTCTGATCGGACTTAGCGGACGACGCGCCCGATCATCAACGATATTGTCACCATTTCGTTTACATCCTGCCTCTTGTCAAGACAACGCTGATATGGTATGTCACTAGCAATGCGTCTATGCAGGCGCAGCATCAACGCCATGCTCCACGCGCTCGACTAACGCCGCGCTTCCGCTCGTCGAGCGCAGAACCGCGCCCCGCCTGCGCACTTTTCCGACAGTCACCGTAGCGTTGACGGAAACCATGCGACGCAATCCGCCCATCCAGAGATTGCAAGGAGACCGGAGATGTTGAATACCTTTTCTCCTACACGTTCGCTCAGTGTTCGACTGGCGCTCTTCACCATCACAATTGCATTGATGGCGATGCTGGCGTTGACCCTGCTGACCAACCAGGTTGCGACCGAGAACGCTATTGCGAGCGCGCGGCATCAGATTGACACACAGGCGCTCAATGGCATTGAGCGAGTCGAAATGTATCTTCAGGACCGACAATCCGGCGTGGCGCTGACGGCGCAACTGCCGCTCGTGCGCCTGATGCTCGCAAACCAGGAAGACCCCGAAGCGCGCGAACGAGGGCAATCGGTCATCAACGCGGTGCAGAGCACGTTCAATTACGAAACAGTATCATTGCTCAACACCGCCGGACAGACGGTGCTCAGCACCAACCCGACAATGGTTGGGCAGGATCGCAGTCAGCGCCCAGAAGTGAACAGCGCGCAGCGCGGCGCGTTGGGGATGTCCGATGCTATCACCGATCCGGACAATGATCGAGTCTACCTCCATTTCACGGCGCCTGCCTATGGTTCGAACAACCAGTTGATCGGCATTGTGGACGGTCGCGTACCGCTTGATGAAATTCACCGTCTGGTGGCGTTGGATGCAAATCGCAGCGGCAAAGGAAGTTACAGCGTGATAGTTGACCGTCACGGAATCCGTCTCTCCATTCCGAATTTTCCGCACCTGCTGTTCCATCCTGCTGCCCTGCTGGACTCAACTGTCGCACAGGAAATGATCGGGTCCCGTCGCTTTGGCAATAACACAGCGACGTTCTTGCAGCAACCCTCCGCCATGCCCGAAGTTATCGAAGGCATTCGCCTGCTGGACCGGAGCGTCGATAACCGTCACTTCTTTGCGGGAAAACTCAACTCTGGCGAAGACGGCGAGTCGGTGATCCGTAAACTACGCTCGGTGGACTGGTACTATATTCATCGTGTTCCGATCGAACAATTCTACAGTGTGGTGCATGGGCAAACGAACTATGCCTTGATGGTGACCGCGATCACGGCGTTGATTGCCATTGTCGTCACCCTTTGGTTTGTGCAAACCTCGCTGCGCCGACCATTGCTCCAACTGGTCGAAACTGCAAGCGCGATTGCTGGGGGCGATCTGCGCAAACGCCTGAACATGCAGCGGAGCGACGAAGTCGGCATCCTGGCTCAGCGTTTCGATTCCATGGCGGATGCGCTGGAGGCGCGCATTATCGAAGCGCAGACAGCACAGACGGAGGCGCAGCGGCTTCAGCGCATCGAAGCCGAAGGGCGCGCATCGCTCGAACGGAGCGTCGCCGAGTACCTGGCATTCGTGCAGCGCGTGGCGAACGGCGACCTCTCGCAAAACCTGCATATCGATCGTCAAGATGCGCTGGGTCAGTTAGGCGAAGGTCTCAACCGCATGGTCGAAAGTCTGCGCGCAATGGGACGACAATCGCAGGAAGCGGCGGATGCCATTGCCACAGCCGCAGCCCAAATCCTGGCGACGACGACGCAACAGGCATCAGCCGCCAACGAACAATCCACCGCTGTTGCACAAACGATGGCGGCGCTCGATGAAGTTCGCGCTATTGCCCGACAGACCGCCGATCAGGCCGATCATATTGCGCGTGACGCACAGGCGGCGCTCACCGTCGCCCAGCAAGGGATCGCCGTTGTGGAAGAAACGGTGCAGAGCATGAGCGACATTCGTCAGCGGGTCGAGGGAATCGCCCAAACCATTCTTTCGCTTGCCGGTCAGGCGCAGATGATCAGCACGATTACGGGCACGGTGTCTGAACTTGCCGATCAATCTAACCTGCTGGCGCTCAACGCCGCCATCGAAGCGGCGCGCGCCGGAGAGCAGGGCAAGAGTTTCTCGGTCGTCGCCCAGCAGGTGCGCGATCTGGCCGAACGCAGCAAACAGGCGACCGTGCAGGTGCGCTCGATTCTGGGTGACATCCAGAAATCAACGAATGCGGCAGTGGTTGTCACCGAAGAAGGCGCAAAGCGCGTGGACTCCGGCAATCGTCTGGTCAGTCAGGCGGGTGATGTGATCCATCGGATCGCCAGCGAAGTCGAGACCGGGGCGCAGATCAACGTACAGATGGCAGCCAGCGCGCGGCAGGCGACTGCTGGACTCGATCAGATCGGTCAGGCGCTGAACTCCATTCAAAAGGCGGCGAGCGAGACGCTGACCAGCACTCGCCAGGCGGAACGCGCCGCGCAGGACCTGAACGCGCTGGCGCAGTCGCTCCAACGCATGGTCGCCGTGTATCGGCTGGCGTGAGAGGGAGATTCCGGGGCGCTTACGGGTCGCGGAGACGCCGAGCCAGGGCATCTCACACGTGGAGGTTGACGACCCATACCATTCTGCGCCGACCTGCCTGGCGCCTGATGCACATGTACAAAATAATCCGGCATTCCGCTGGGAAGCCAGGCCCACCTGCGCAGGCTGGAGCGGGTATGCGCCGCTGCAACAGTAGGGCGGGCTTCCACCCGCCACGCCGCAACAGTAGGGCGGGCTTCCGCCCGTCCCAACGCGCCGCCGCAACAGTAGGACGGGCTTCAGCCCGCCCCAACGCCGCAAGAGCAGGGCGGGCTTCCGCCCGCCCGCTGCACTGCCCGCCGCGCCGCCGCAACAGTAGCGCGGGCTGAATCCCGCCCCAACGTGCCGCCGCAACAGTAGCGCGGACTTCCGCCCGCCGCACCACAAGAGTAGGGCGGGCTTCCGCCCGCCCCAACGCCATCCGCCTGCGCGGGCGCGACCGGGCGATGCCCGACCAGGGGAGGTGCGCCATTCTGCGCGTCAACCGGGCACTGCAACGCGGGCGTGTCGGAACAAGCCAAACCCTTCGTGCGCAGCCCCGCAGGGGCTTGCATACCCTCAGCCAGGGCTTCAGCCCGCAGTCCGCTGGCGCCGGAAGGCGCAGGCGCTAGCAGGCAAAGCCCGACTGCGCGGGCTGGAGCGGGCGGGACCGGATTATTGTCTCCAAAACCGTCACAGTTGGGCGGGAGCGCGGCGGATCAGGCCTTTTTTTCATCAGGAAGCCGCTCTCATAGAGTGATCAACCAAAACCTGGACTATCAAGGACGTGGAGCGGCGAACGTTGGCTTCGACAGGCTCAGCCAACGTCCGCCGCTAGACAGTCAAAACGGGCAAGTATTGGGCAACATCTGGTTGATCGCTCTATCAGACGTGTGGGTTAACGTATAGTCTCCAATAAGGCAAGAGGGATGAAGAGAAAACGGGCGTCGGAATGCCGAGAACGCACGTCGTGTCGCAAAAACGCTCCGCTCATAAGGCGAAGGGTGTTGGAACGAGATCGCGCCTCGTCCGTTAACCCCTAACCCCATACCCATACGGATGGCGGCGATGCCACTCCCAGGCGCTGCCGATGATCTGTTCCAGGTGAGGAAAGCGCGGCGTCCAGCCAAGTTCGCGGCGGATCGTCTCGGACGACGCGATCAACACCGCCGGATCGCCAGGACGACGAGGACCGAACTCATACGGGATGGGACGACCGGTGACGTTTCGGGCCGTCTCAACGACCTCCAGGTTGGTGAACCCGTTGCCGTTGCCCAGGTTATACTTGCGGCTGCCAAGCCGGTCGAGCGCCTTGAGTGCCAGAATGTGCGCCTGCGCCAGATCGAGGACGTGGATATAATCGCGCACACAGGTGCCATCTTTCGTCGGGTAATCATTGCCGAAGATGATCACCTTTTCGCGTTGACCAAGCGCCACCTGCAACACGATTGGAATCAGGTGCAGTTCCGGCTCGTGGTGTTCGCCGCGGTCGGGAGTGCCGCCAGCCGCATTGAAGTAGCGCAGGCAGGCGTATTTCAAACCGTAGATCCGCTCGAACCAGTGGAGGGTTCGCTCGATGAAATACTTCGACTCGCCATAGGGCGAACCAGGCACAATCCGCTCGTCGGCATCAATCGGGATGGTTTCTGGATCATCGAACAGATTGGCGGTAGAGGAGAGGATGAAGCGCCCGACGCCATGGGCGACGGCGTGTTCCAGCAAATTCGCGGCTGCTACCAGATTATCGCGCAGATACTTGAGCGGCTGCTGCATGCTTTCGCCGACCAGCGTAAACGACGCAAAGTGCATGATCCCATCGAAGCCATGGTGCTGCTGAAACAGACGCACAACCGCATCGGGATCGCGCAGATCGCCCTCGACGAAGGCTGCATCGGCGGGAACCGCTTCACGATGCCCCTGGTAGAGATTGTCGAAGACAACGACGTCGTGACCTGCGGCAAGGAGTTCTGCGGCGCAGATGCTGCCAATATAGCCAGCGCCGCCGGTGACAAGGATTTTCAAGATGGTCCTCCCTGGTATGGCGTCAGATAGCCGCCAGATTCGAGTGATGACGACGATCATGCAATGCCCAGGCAAGGCGGCGACGTTTACCGCAGTACCCGGGCATCCTTAGTATAGCGTAACCGTGTGCTGTTGAAATCAATGCCTTCGCCAGCAGCCTGAAACAGAGTTTGGGGTAAACCCTCGACATGGCGAGCGCGCCGCAAGTATGTACAACATCGCTCTTTTATGCTATGCTACTGGAAGTATGTACGACACTGCTACGTTCAGGAACTTTGCCATGACCATTACCGATCGTATGCTCATCGGCGCAATTGCAAGCAACCCTGGCGATTTCAATGGAGCTGGCGAGTATCGTTGCTGCCGCACGTGCATGGTGATCTACTTTACTTCAGCAAAGAATCCCGATACCACCCACGAGGGACACGATACCTTTCCACTGCCTGCGCTCAATCCCGATGGATCGGGAAAACTGGTGCGCGCATTTCAGCGCTATATCGAGCGCTGGTCGCCGGAGCGACGCGAACAACTCGAGCGCTTTGCGCAGCGCAAAGGGTGGGATATGGCAATGGAGTTGAAGTACGGCGGCGGGGCGCTTGAGGATCACGAGGCCGCCGAATGGCAGGAGATCGTCAACGCCCGGCTCGAGCAATTAATGCGTCAGGCGCGCCAGCAGATCGAGTCCGGCGCGCCCGCGCCGCAATCAAAATAGCATCACGCCTGCCTCGCGCGCCAGCTGACGTAGACGATCGCCCGCAGGCTTACGCCCGTTCTGGTCCATCTGATCTGCCAGTTCGTTCAAATGCTTGACAAATGCCGGCGTAATCATCGTCGGGTTCTGCCGTAGCAGTTTCGTGGCATCTTGTGGCGTCTCCGCCTGGAGCAACTGGCTGATGAACCGATCTTCCGGCGAAAGCGATTCCTCAACAATGCGGGTAGCCAGATGTTCGATGGCGCGCAGACGTTCCGCCAGATGAACCTGACCGCTGCGTTCCGCTGCTGCAAGGTTCGACTGCAACACCAGCATGAACGCTTCGTTGATCTGATCGCTGTGCTCGCGCAGCACACGTTCGGAGTCCGCCGTATCGAGCGCCTTACGTAACAGGTTCGCTCCGGCGTCGAACAGTTCCTGCGCCTCGCGGTCCATCCGCTCGACGGTTGACAGAATAACGCTGCGCCGCGCTGTCAGGCGTTCCGCCGTTACACGGTCACCAGCCTGCTCCGCCTGATCGATACGCGCCGTCCATTCCTCGAAGAAACTGTAGTCGATGACAGGACGCAGTTCGGCAATCATCGCTTCCAGTTCGCTGTCGCTTGCGGCTATCAAACGATCGACCGCCTCCGCCGTGGCGATGTCGGGCGTGTCGCCCGGTAGTGCGTCGCCTTCGCCGGTGAAACCGACCAACTCCGCCAGGCGACGACGCAACGTCAGCAGCACCTGTGCCGAGTCATCGCGCCCGATCTGGCGACTGGCTCTGATGAAGGCATCGATTGTGGCGAAAAACTCGTCGTTGATTTCGTCGCGGTGTTGGTCGACGAGCGCAGCAAGCGCATCGTCACCACGTTCGGCAGCCTCGGCAAGACGACCGATCAGATCGATGCGCTGCCGCTGCGCCTCGATTGTCTCACGCGACACGCCATCCGCTTCGAGGATGGCGTCGATCAGCGAGTTGAGCGTCAGAAAGCGGCGTGGAGCGAGCAGATAGCCACGCGGCACATTGGGCGGCAGAGTGCGCATAATGAGCGACGTAGCATCGCCGATGAAACGTTCCTGCTCGTCCTGACGTGCGTTGAGTTGTTGCGGAATATGCACGAGCGCCAGTTGTTTGGCGGCATCGTGGTAGAACAACGGAGCACCGATCATGATCGCCATGCCGCAACTGGGACACATGGCCAGATTCAACTGCCCGGCGATCAGACGCGCTTTCAGTTCGGGGTGCTGTGCCGCATCAACAATCGTGACAACCGATGCGCGCAGCGGCGCCCGACAGGATGGACAGGTTAGTTGAATCGCCTGTGATGAGGGACCGGAGGTCACACGAAGCCCTTTCAGAATCGTGCGCGCCGGACGCACCGGCGCGACAGGTAACCAGTCTTTTATATTATAGCACGGATCACGCGCCGGTGATGCCGTATCTCGCTGCGCTTGACGGGCACAATCATGCGACGTATACTTTCAATGTTACGTAACAAAGATAACAAATGAAAGAGGAACGCATGCGCATCTATGGCAGCATTACCGAACTGGTGGGCAACACACCGCTTGTGCGCCTGAACCGGGTAAACGACACGCACGCCACGGTGGTCGCCAAACTCGAATGGTTCAACCCCGCCGGCAGCGTCAAGGATCGCATCGGGCTGGCGATGATCGAAGCCGCCGAGCGCGATGGTATCATTCATCCCGGCGAGACGGTGATCGTCGAGCCGACCAGCGGCAATACCGGCATCGGGCTGGCGTTCGTAGCGGCAGCGAAAGGATATAAGGTCATTTTGACCATGCCCGAAACGATGAGCATCGAGCGGCGCAAACTTCTGCGTGGCTTCGGCGCCGAACTGGTGCTGACGCCTGGCGCCGAGGGAATGCGCGGCGCGATTGCGCAGGCGGAGGCGATTGCCGCTGAACTGCCAAATGCCTGGATTCCGCAGCAATTCAAGAATCCCGCCAACCCCGAAATCCACCGCCGCACGACCGCCGAGGAACTGTGGCGCGACACCGACGGGCAGATCGATATTCTGGTCGCCGGCGTCGGCACCGGCGGAACGCTCACCGGCGTGTCCGAGGTGATCAAGCCGCGCAAACCGTCGTTTTACGTCGTCGCGGTCGAGCCGGAGGCGTCGCCGGTGCTGTCGGGAGGCAAGCCTGGTCCGCACAAGATTCAGGGGATCGGCGCGGGATTTGTGCCTGATGTCCTCAACACCAGCGCCTACGACGAGATTTTCCGCGTCTCGAATGAGCATGCCTTCGAGGTGGCGCGCCGCCTGGCGCGTGAAGAGGGGCTGATGGTTGGCATCAGTTCCGGCGCAGCAGCGTATGCGGCGCTGGAGATCGCTCGCCGCCCCGAAAATGCCGGTAAACTGATCGTCTTCATCTCCGCCTCGAATGGCGAGCGCTACCTGAGCACGCCGCTGTACGGCGATGAGGTCTAGAGCCGATCTCTAACGGGAGTTACGCGGTCGCCTCACGAACGTCTCGCTTGATGGCTCTTTTGCCTTCGTCAAAGCGGCGCTCGTCTTCTTCTGCGATACAGTGCGGCGACTTTAGCCGGGTTTTCCCGGCGCGCTCCTGCTCTGTCACCCATCTCACGCATCAGAACGCTGGTTTAGGCGAGGCGGCGCCTCGCCCCCCTCCTTCCCTCCTTGCTATGCATTACCCACAAGGCTAAGATCGGATTCCTGATGAAAAGATGCCTGAGCCATCACCCTCCCACGCATCGGTAGGCGTTCTTGAGACAATAATCCGGTCTCGCCCCGTCCAGCCTGCGCTACCCCTGCAGTGCAGCAGGCAGCGCGGCGGGCTTCAGCCCGCCCTACCCCTCCGGCGGCGCATACCCGCCGGGTGGGCGTAGGCAATGCCTTCGCCAACCCAAAATGCCTTCGTCCACCCAGTCGTCGCTCACGAGACGAGTCTTCAAACATACACGAAGCTCGACCCAACCGTTTCTGTCCTCAGCGCGTAGAATCCGGTAGGCTATAGTGGACAATCAGACTGGCGGACAGGTCGCTCAAGAGGGGTCAGCAATGTATAAGATTCCGTCTTCCGAGATTACACCCGAACATATCTACCGCTCGCGGCGGCAGTTCCTGCGCGGGATCGGCGCTCTGGCACTCGCGGGGTTGGGTGTCGCCGCCTGTGGCGACACGGCGAATCCGTCGTCTGCGCTGACACCAGGGCCGGTCTCCCGGCAGACTGACGATCTCGGCGATCCGCTCAACACCTATGAGCAGATTACCACCTACAACAACTTCTACGAATTCACTACGCAAAAAGAAAGAGTCGCGCAACTGGCGCGCGATTTCCGCACCTCGCCATGGACGATCAGTATCGGCGGGTTGGTGCATAAACCACAGACCATTGCGATCGAAGACATCCTGAAACGTTACCCGTCGGAGGAGCGTATCTATCGCCTGCGCTGCGTCGAAGGGTGGTCGATGGTCATTCCCTGGCTCGGTTTTCCATTGCGCAAATTGCTGGCGGACGTCGAGCCAATGGCAAATGCACGGTATGTGCGCTTCGAGACGCTCTACGACCCGGAGCAGATGCCTGGTCAGCGTGATCGCTGGTACGCCTGGCCCTATGTCGAAGGGTTGCGCCTCGATGAGGCGATGCATGACCTGACCATCCTGAGCACAGGGTTGTACGGCACGATGCTCCTGCCACAGAACGGCGCGCCGCTGCGCCTGGTCGTTCCATGGAAATACGGCTTCAAGAGCATCAAGTCGATCGTTGCAATCGATCTGGTCGCCGATCAACCAACCTCGTTGTGGATGGCTGCCGCACCGCACGAATACGGGTTTTACGCCAACGTCAATCCCAACGTCCCGCACCCGCGCTGGTCGCAGGCGACCGAACGGCGCATCGGCGAATTCGAGCGCCGTCCGACGCTGCTGTTCAATGGTTATGCCGATCAGGTGGCGCACCTCTACAACGGCATGGATTTGCGGGCAAATTACTGAACCGGCGCAACGGCACGGGACTCACCCAACGTTGAACCCGTCGCGCCGATCGCATCAGCGGCGCGCCCGCGCCCGGCTTTGAAGCATCCCGAAGTCCCACGCCAGTATATCGGCGCCATCAAGTCGCACATTCGTAGAAGCCCCACCGGGGCTTTCAGGCTCTCAGCCAGGGCTTCCGCCCGTAGCGCAACGCTTTCAGATTCTCAGCCAGGGCTTCCGCCCGCAGCGCAACGCTCATCCCGACGTAAAAGATCTGACGGGGCTTTCTGGTGCTCAGCCAGGGCTTCCGCCCGCAGCGCAACGCTGTGGCTCCTGACAAACCAACCACGCCCCAGAGCGTCGTTCATGTAGCGCCAGCCCGCTTCATCGTCTATACTGTCCCCCGGATATGCAAACGATAGCGATACATGATCTGCCAACCGGTCAGGTCTTTGCAGCACTCGACTCGAACCCCCAGGGATTGACCCCCGAAGAGGCGCGTGAACGCCTGGCGCAGTATGGTCTCAACGTCCTCCATGAACCGCCGCGCAAACCGCTGATCCGCGCCTTGCTGGCGCATTTCACGCATCTGATGGCATGGCTGCTCTGGATCGGCGGAGGCGTTGCGTTCGTGGCGCAAACGCCGACGCTCGGCATTGCCATCTGGCTCGTCAATGTCATCAATGGGTTGTTCAGTTTCTGGCAGGAGTATAAAGCCGAACAGGCGACCGCCGCGCTCCGCCGCATGCTGCCGTCGTATGCGCGGGTGCGTCGCGCCGGCGCAGAGACGCGCATTCCGGCGGAGCATCTGGTTCCCGGAGATGTCCTGTTGCTCGCCGAAGGCGACCATATTTCGGCAGATGCGCGCCTGGTGCGCGAATCGGAACTCCGGGTCGACCAGTCGGCATTGAGCGGCGAGTCGCATCCGGTGCGCAAGACCGCCGAGCCGACGAGCGGCGCGGGACTATCACGCGCGGAACTGCCCAACCTGGTGTTTGCCGGTACAAGCGTGGTATCCGGCTCGGCTGAAGCCGTGGTGTTCGCCACCGGGATGCGCACGGCGTTTGGCGAAATCGCTCGCCTGACCCAGAGCGTCAGCGATCAACTCAGCCCGTTGCAGCGCGAAATGGAACGCCTGACCCGTGTGGTCAGCGCGATTGCCGTCGGCGTCGGTGTGTTCTTCTTCGTGCTGGCAGTCGTCATTGCAGGGATCGATCTGGCGAATGGCTTTATCTTCGCCCTGGGCATGATCGTCGCCTTTGTTCCCGAAGGGCTGCTGCCGACCGTCACACTGGCGCTGGCGATGGGCACACAGCGCATGGCTCGGCGCAATGCGCTGGTGAAGCGTCTCTCCGCCGTCGAAACGCTCGGATGCACGACCGTCATCTGCACCGACAAAACCGGCACCCTGACACAGAACGAAATGACCGTGCGCGAGATCTGGGTCGGCGGACGACAGATCTCGGTCAGCGGCGCCGGCTATACGCTGGAAGGGACGTTCAGCGAGCGCGGCGCGCCGCTGGAACGGCCAGCCGATGATCCTGAACTGCGGCGGGTGCTTCTGGCTTCCGCGCTCTGTAATGATGCTCGCCTTATTCCGTTGCGCACAACGGCGCCACCCGACGACCAGAGCCGCCACGATGATCGCTGGAGCATCCTGGGAGACCCGACCGAGGCGGCGCTGCTGGTGGCAGCGCGCAAAGCGGGCATCGACAGCGACAACGAAGCCCGACGGACGCCACGCATTCGCGAGTTGCCATTCGAATCGCGCCGCAAGAGGATGAGCGTTGTCTGTTGCCTGCCGCAACCGCAGATCGCAGCGGATGAACCCGCCGGGTTCACGGTGTATGTCAAGGGCGCACCGAAAGAGACGCTGGCGCTCTGCACATCCTCTGCCGCTGGCGATTCCATCCAGCCGCTCGACGAAACGCAGTGCGCACAGATCCTTGCAGCCAACGATCAGTATGCGCGCGCCGGGTTGCGGGTACTGGCAGTCGCGCAACGCACCCTGCACGCCGCACCCGCTTCGTTCGACGCCGAAACCATCGAACGCGACCTGACATTCCTCGGTCTGGTCGCCATAATGGATCCGCCACGTCCAGAGGTCGAATCTGCCGTGGCGATGTGCCATTCCGCCGGGATTCGTATTATCATGATAACCGGCGATTATGGACTGACGGCGGAAAGCATCGCCCGGCGCATCGGCATCATCCATGGCGCGCAGCCGCGGATTGTGACCGGCGCTGAACTGGACAGCATGGATGACACGGCACTCCGCGAAGCGCTGACCGATGAAGTCATCTTCGCGCGGGTAGCGCCTGAACACAAACTGCGCGTCGTGAACGCGCTGCGTGCACAGGGGCACGTTGTGGCCGTGACGGGTGACGGCGTCAACGACGCTCCTGCACTCAAACAGGCGGATATCGGCGTGGCAATGGGGCGCGCCGGAACGGACGTCGCACGGGAAGCGGCGGATATCATCCTGACCGACGACAATTTCGCCTCGATTGTCAGCGCCGTTGAAGAAGGGCGCGCGGTCTATGCCAACATCAAAAAATTCGCCACGTACATCTTCACCAGCAACACCCCCGAGGCGACTCCATTCGTGCTGTTTGCCTTCAGCGGCGGGCGCATCCCGATTGCGCTGAACGTCATGCATATTCTGTCGATTGACCTGGGGACAGACATCGTGCCGGCGCTGGCGCTCGGCGCCGAACCGCCGGAACCAGGCATCATGGAGCGCCCGCCGCGCAGTTTGCAGGAGCACGTGGTCACCGGCGCTATGCTGCGTCGCGCCTATCTCTGGCTTGGGCCGGTGCAGAGCCTGGCGGCGA
Organism: Roseiflexus sp.; assembly: GCF_057785375.1. Taxonomy (NCBI): domain Bacteria; kingdom Bacillati; phylum Chloroflexota; class Chloroflexia; order Chloroflexales; family Roseiflexaceae; genus Roseiflexus; species Roseiflexus sp. The sequence goes on along the minus strand of NZ_JBYNRX010000066.1, from coordinate 20,763 downwards.
TGGCAGCGTTCTACTACCAGTACTGGACGAATGGGTACTGGGGGCGGTGGTTCGACCTTCCGGCAGACGGTCCGTTGTACCGTTCGGCGACGGCAATGGCGCTGGCGGCGGTGGTGACGACGCAGATTGGCAATCTGTTTGCGCAGCGCAGTGAACGGCTCTCGTTTCTACGCCTGCCGCTGATGGGCAATCGGTTGATCTGGATCGGCATCGCAACCGAGGTGATCCTGATCGCGGCGATAGTGTATGTGCCGTTTTTGCAGAACCTGATTGGCACAGCGGCATTCGATCCGACCAACTGGGCGTTTCTCGCGCTCTGGGCGCCGGCGCTGCTGCTGGTGGATGAATTGCGCAAACTCGTGATCGCCTGGCGAAAGTGACGGTCACGTGAAGGAGGCGCATCATGCGTGTAATCATTGTGGGGTGCGGGCGAATGGGCGCGGGGTTGGCGTTGAAGCTCATTCGCAGTCAGCACGAGGTGACCGTCATCGATCGTGATCCTGGGGCTTTTGCAGCATTGGGCGAACGCTTTGGCGGTCAGACGATCACAGGGCACGGTTTCGACCGCGACGTGCTGGTACGCGCCGGGATCGCTCGCGCCGACGCGCTGGCGGCGGTTACGTCCAGCGATGAAACCAATGTCGTGACTGCGCGCCTAGCGCGGCAGTTCTTCCGCGTGCCGCGCGTCGTCGCCCGCCTCTACGATCCGCGCAAAGCCGAGATTTACCGTCGCCTGGGCATCCTGACCATTTCAACAACGGAGTGGGGCGTTCACCGCATCGCCGAACTCCTCAGTTACTCCTGGTTCGAGCCGATTGTCAGCCTCGGAGCGTCGGTCGACATTGTCGATGTCGAAACCCCGTCGGCGCTGGTCGGACGCTCGCTTGCCAGCCTCACCGTGCCAGGCGAAGTGCACCCCGTGGCGATCAGTCGCGGCGGACGCTGTTTTCTGCCGACGCAGGAGATGCAGTTACAGGCGGGCGATCTGATCCACATTGCCGTGCTGACGACCTCGATCGAACGCCTGAAGGCGTTGCTGGGAGTCTGACCTATGTTCGTGTTGATTGTCGGGGGCGGGAAGGTTGGCGAACATCTGGCAGGTTTGCTGCTTGCCGGCGGGCATCAGGTGCGCATCATCGAGCCACGCGCTTCCAGCCGCGACCATCTGGCGCAAACTCTGCCGCCGGAGACAATTGTTGCAGGAAGCGGCAGCGATCCCGCCGTGCTGGAGGCATGTGGCGTGCGCCAGGCGGATGTTGTGGCAGCTGTTACCGGCGATGATGAGGTTAACCTGGTGGCGACCAGCCTGGCGCGCTTTGAGTTCAATGTGCCGCGCACGATTGCGCGGGTGAACAACCCAAAGAACGCATGGATGTTTACCGCCGAAATGGGGGTCGATGTCGCGCTGAGTCAGGCGGATCTGATGGCGCATCTCATTCTCGAAGAGATGTCGCTCGGTGACATGATAACGCTGCTCAAGCTGCGCCGGGGACGCTATTCGCTGGTCGAAGAGCAAATCGCCGCCGATTCGTCTGCCGTGGGGCGCACCATCGCCGATCTCAATCTGCCGGACGAGTGCGCGATCGTCGCCATTATCCGGCACGGTCGCCTGATTCTGCCCTACGGCAACACCGTGCTGCAGATCGGCGACGAAGTCCTGGCGCTGACATCAGCACAGCAAGTGCAGCGGCTGGCAGATATTCTGGGAGGGTGAGTCGAAGGCTGTGGGAGGTGACGAGCGATCCTGTTCAGATAATGACAGGGGTTGGCTGAGCCTGCCGAAGCCAGCGACCGCCTCTGATGACAGGGGTTGGCTGAGCCTGCCGAAGCCAACGCCAACGCACGCTGGGAGAACCGGGTTCCTGAACAGGTTTGAATGGAAGGAAGAGATCATGCAAACAGCAACCGTGGCGCCGTCTACCGACAATGTATGGCATGCCATGCCGCCGAACGACGTTATTGTGCGTTTTGAAGGCGACGAGCGCTTCGGTCTGACCACCGCCGAAGCGGAACACCGTCTGAAGCAGCACGGTCCGAACGTTATCACTGCAAAACGCGGCAAAAGCCCGTTGATCCGCTTTCTGCTCCAGTTCCACAATCCGCTCCTCTACATCCTGCTGGTCGCCAGCGTCATCACCTTCGCGCTCAAGGACCCGGTCGATGCTGCGATCATTTTTGGCGCAGTGCTGGTGAACGTCATCCTGGGTTACATCCAGGAAAGCCGCGCGGAGAAGGCCATGGAAGCGCTGGCGCGCACGATGACGATGGAAGCCACCGTTGTGCGCGATGGGAAGACCATCCGCATTCCGGCGGCATCACTGGTTCCTGGCGATCTGGTGCTGTTGCAGAGCGGCGATAAAGTTCCTGCCGATATGCGTCTCATCCGCGCCCGCGATCTGCAGATCGCCGAAGCCGCGCTCACCGGCGAATCGGTGCCGGTGGCAAAGCAGGCGCACGCCACACTCAACCCCGATACCACGCTGGCAGACCGGATCACGATGGCGTATGCCTCGACGCTCGTCACCTATGGCCAGGGGGCGGGCATCGTTGTGGCGACCGGCGACAGCACCGAGGTGGGGCGGATTTCGCAACTGATCGCAACCGCGCACGATCTTCAGACGCCGCTGACGCGCAAGATTGCGCATTTCAGCCGATTGCTCCTTTACGTCATCCTGGGGCTGGCGGCAGTGACCTTTCTGATCGGTGCATTCCGCGATCAACCATTCCTCGACACCCTGATGGCCGCGATTGCGCTGGCGGTCAGCGCCATTCCCGAAGGACTTCCCGCCGCTGTTACCGTCACGCTGGCGATCGGCGTCACACGCATGGCGCGGCGGCGAGCGATCATTCGCAAACTGCCGGCCGTCGAGACCCTGGGAAGCACCACGGTCATCTGTTCCGACAAAACCGGCACGCTGACGCAAAACCAGATGACGGTGCAGCGCATCGTGGCTGGCGACGCACAGTACGAAACGACCGGGACGGGGTATCAGCCGGAGGGTGAGATCCGGCACAACGGCGCTCCCGTCGATCTGGAGGCGCATATTGCCCTGATGGAATGCCTGCGCGCCGGTCTTTTGTGCAACGATAGCGAACTGGTCGAGAAAGAGGGACGCTGGGATGTGCGCGGCGATCCGACCGAAGGGGCATTGATTGCAGTGGCGCACAAAGCGACCATCCACCGCGAGGATCGGCTTCCGCCGCGCATCGACTCGATTCCTTTCGAGTCGCAGCACCAGTACATGGCAACGCTCCACGACGCCGGACCTGATCAGGAGCGCATTGTGTATATGAAAGGCTCGGTGGAGGCGATCCTGTCGCGCTGCGACACAATGCTCGATGCAGCCGGTCGTCGCGTGCCGTGCGATGCGGATGCCGTGCACCGCGCCGCCGACGAACTGGCGGCGGAAGGATTGCGCGTACTGGCGTTCGCACGTGGCTGCATGCCCGTTGGAACCGCTTCGCTGAACCACGACGATGTGAGTGGCGGGCTGACATTCCTGGGGTTGCAGGGCATGGTCGATCCGCCCCGTCCTGAAGCGATCACCGCAGTACACGCCTGCCAACAGGCGGGCATTCGCGTGAAAATGATCACCGGCGACCACGCCCTCACTGCCGCTGCCATCGCCGAACAGATCGGGATCAACGGCGGGCGTCAGCCCTCGGTGCTGACCGGTCGAGACATCGAGCAACTTTCCGATGCAGCATTTGCCGACGCTGCCGAGCGAACAACGGTGTTTGCGCGGGTCACGCCGGAACAAAAATTGCGCCTGGTTGAAGCGTTGCAATCGCGCGGTCATGTCGTCGCTATGACCGGCGACGGCGTGAATGACGCTCCGGCGCTGAAACAGGCGGACATCGGCGTCGCCATGGGACTTGCCGGCACCGACGTGGCGCGCGAAGCGGCGGATATGGTGCTGACCGACGATAACTTCGCCACGATCGAGGCGGCGGTTGAGGAAGGACGCGGCGTATTCGATAACCTGACCAAGATTATCGCCTGGACGCTGCCGACCAACGTTGGCGAGGGGCTGGTCATTCTGGCGGCCATTCTGATCGGGTCGGCGCTGCCGGTGCTGCCCGTGCAGATTCTGTGGGTCAATATGGCGACGGTTGCCACACTCGGCATGGTGCTGGCAGCCGAGGGGAAAGAACCGGGCATGATGCGGCGCCCGCCGCGCAAACCGGATGCGCCGATCCTGGATGCCACGCTGATCTGGCGCACTCTGGCGGTTGGCATCCTGATCGTGATCAGCGCGTTTACGCTCTTTGAATGGGAAGTACAATCCGGCGCCACGCTGGCTGAAGCGCGCACGGTGGCCGTCAATGTCATCGTGATGATCGAAGTGTTCTACCTGCTCAACTGCCGTTCGCTCACGCACTCGATGTTTCAGATTGGCGCGTTCAGCAACCGCTGGCTGTTCGTCGGCGTTGGAGCGATGATCTTGCTGCAACTGGGATTCACCTATCTGCCATGGATGAATCAGATTCTGAACAGTGCGCCGATCAGCCTCGAGGCGTGGGGGCGCATCCTGATTATTGCGTTCACCGGGTATATGCTGATTGAACTCGAAAAATGGCTGCGTCGCCAGTATGCCGGTGAGCGCCATGCACTGGCAGCATGATAGTCAGACGGGGAGAGGGTTGCTGGTAGAGCGATCAACCAAAACCCGGATAGACGTGGCGCGGCTGCCGTTGGCTTCGACAGGCTCAGCCAACGGCAGCCGCACGACGGTCAACACAGGCAATGATTGTGCAACATCTGGTTGTTCGTTCTATGAGAGGCTGTCTGCAACATTGCCGCGTAACGTGCGATATTATTAATACTAACTTGCGGTCAGTCAGACAAGATGTTCGAGCGCCCGGTTCGCACGGTGTAACGATCTACGACGCGCGTTGGCAGTCGTGGACGCACTGTGCATTGGCATCAGCAGCCCCAGCGGGGCTTTCTGGTCCTCAGCAAGGGCTTTAGCCCGCAGCGCCCCTGCGTCTCGCCGCGCGTTCCGGCGGTATTGACCGCGCACGAGTATAAGAATTGAGTCTGGTAGAGCCTGCGCAGGCAGGCTTCGCAACCGTAGCCTGCGGCTTCAGCCGCCGGGCGCAGCGCAAATGCCAGATTATTTTACATGCTCATCAGCCCGCAGCGCCCGGCGTCCCGCTGCGCGCACCGGAAGTATGGTACAAATGATCGCGCATCAGTATAAGGTACAATGTGAAACAAACACCTTAAGTGCAAACACGGAATGAAACGTTCGCTCTTAAGACTGTTCCAGCCTCCTTTCTTCGATGACGAAGAGCAAACGCGCATTGCGCAGACCCAGCATCTGATGCTGCGTGTCTGCCTGGCGGTTGCATTTGGCGCTGCGACGATCAATGCGTTCCTTGGACGCTCGACACCGACCATTGCGCTGCTCGCAAGCGGCAGTGTTGCGATCATCGCCCTGCTGCTGCTCTACGCACGCCGGTTGCACCTGTCGATCGCCCTTTTGTTGAGCCTGTTCATCGTACTGACCGCCTCGCTGCAATTCATTGGTCGCGGCGCACACGACACAGTGACCAGCCTCTACGCCACGGTGATCGTCATCGGCAGCCTCCTCCTCGACCGTCGCGCCTTCATTGCGATGGTTGCGACGATCCTGCTGGTGATTGCCGGGATTGTGACGGCGGAAACGTATGGATGGACCAATTCGCCATACGATGGCGAACCCGGCGACTGGTTCGATCTGGCGCTCATTCTGGGTTTAACAGCGTTCGCGGCGCGCCTGTTGAGTGAAAGCCTGCACCACAGCCGTGCGCTTGCGCGCCAGAACGCGGAGGCGCTGAAGACGCAGGCAGCAGCGCTGCGCATCTCAGAAGAACGTTACCGCATCCTGGCGGCAAACCTGCCCGATAGCGCCGTGCTGATCTTCGACCACGACCTGCGGTTTGTACTGGCTGACGGACCGGAACTCGCTGCGACCGGCTACTCGAAGGAGATGCTCGAAGGGCGTCTGCTGTACGAGGCGATTCCCCATTCGTTCGCAGCGCAAGTTGAAGGGAATATCCGCGCCGCATTGAGCGGCAGGCGCTTTGCAGCCGAGATCCCCTACGAGGATCGGATGTACCAGTACCAGTATGTGCCGCTGATCGACGATAGCGGACAGGTGAAGTACGCCATGGTACTGGCGCGTAATGTGACCAAGCAGCACCGGATGCAGGCAGAGCGCGAACGCCTGATCGCCGAACTCGAACAGAAAAACGCCGAACTGGAACGCTTCACCTACACCGCATCACACGATCTGAAGAGTCCGCTGATCACGATCCGGGGGTTTCTCGGTTATCTGGAGCGTGACCTGTGTGAAGGAAACACGGAGCGCGTGCAGAACGACATCCGGCGCATTGATGCCGCCGTACAGAAAATGGAGCGTTTGTTGCACGATCTGCTCGAACTGTCGCGGATTGGTCGCCTGCGCGCTGCCCCGCACTATGTGCCATTCAACGCGATTGTACAAGACGCGCTTGAACTGCTGGCCGGCAGGATCGCCGAACGGCAGGTGCGCATCCGTGTCGCTCCCGATATGCCGGTGGTGCATGGTGATCGCGATCGTCTGGTGGAAGTCGTGCAAAACCTGGTTGATAATGCGCTCAAGTTCTGCGATAATCAGCATGCGCCCGACGTTGAGATCGGCGTGATCCGCGAGTCACAGGAGATGCCGATCTTCTTTGTGCGTGATAACGGCATTGGGATCGATCCGAAGTACCATGAGCAAATCTTCGGCCTGTTCAACAAACTCAATCCGCACACTGAAGGAACCGGCATCGGATTGACCATTGTTCGTCGTATCATTGATGTGCATGGAGGACGCATCTGGGTCGACTCGCACGGATCGGGTAGTGGCGCTACCTTTTACTTCTCGCTTCCTGCTGCCCCTACACCACTCGAGGAAGTAAGCTATGACCAACGCCACACTCAGAGTGCTCCTGGTGGAGGATAGTGACGACCACGCAGAACTGATCCGGCGCACGCTCGACGGGCAACCATGGGTGCCGCAGATCATCCATATTAGTGATGGCGAGAGCGCCCTTGATTATCTGCATCGCCGCGGGGCATGGGCCGATCCCGACCAAAGTCCCCGTCCGCATGTTATTCTGCTCGATCTGCGTCTGCCGCGTGTCGATGGGCTTGATGTACTGACAAGCATCAAGCAATCGGCGAACCTGCGTCGCATTCCGGTCGTGGTGCTGACGACATCCTCGGCAGAGCGTGATATAACTCGCGCCTATGACGCGCATGCCAACAGTTACCTGGTCAAGCCGTTCGGTTTTGAAGCATTTCGTGATCTGATGCAGGATGTTGGGGTCTACTGGCTGACGCGCAACACGGTTTCTCCAGCGTAAACGCGGAATCGACAGTGTCTGGCATCGAACACGTCCGATTGTTGCTCATCGAAGATGATGAATCGCACATTGAACTGATCCGGCGCGCCTTTGACGCCTGGCAATCGCTCTTCGATCTGTTCGTCGCCCATACCCTGCGGGAAGCGCACGCGCTGCTGGCTGGCGACACGGCTGGCTTTGACCTGATCATCTGCGACTGGCGCCTGCCTGACGGCAACGGTCTGGAACTGCTCGATCCATCCCACGCGCTACCGGTCATTCTGATGACCGGCTATGGCTATGAGCGGGTGGCGGTCGAAGCCATTCGCGCCGGCGCGCTCGACTATATCGTCAAGAGCGAAGCCGCCTTCCTTGATCTGCCGCGTATCGCGCAGCGCGCGTTGCGCCAGTGGCAGTCGATCCAGTCGCAGCGCCACTTCGAGCAGGCGTTGCGCGACATCGAAGCGCGCTACCGTCTGATCACCGAAAACACCTCGGATCTGATAGCGATTCTCGATAATCACCATCGGTTCTGCTACGTCAGCCCTTCATGCATCAATCTGCTGGGACGCTCCCCCGAAGAACTGATCGGACGCGATGCCTTTGAGGGGTTGCATCCCAATGATATGCCGAACAGTGCGGAGTACTGGCAGGGTATCGTTCAGCATCAACGCGCCACTGTCACCTTCCGCTACCGCCATACCAATGGTTCCTGGCGCTGGTTCGAGTGCGACATCAAAGCCGTTGAGCACGAGAATGCGCCTGCGGCTATCGTTATCGGGCGCGATATTACGGCGCGCCGTGAACTGGAAGAACGGTTGTTCCAGGTTCAAAAAATGGATGCGCTTGGTCGGTTGTCGGGCGGTATCGCCCACGATTTCAACAATCTCCTGGCAGTGATCACCGGATGCGCCGAACTGGCGCGCCAGTCGCTTCCCGACGACCACCCGGCGACGCTGGAATTGATCGAGATACAGCACGCCACCGAGCGCGCCTCGACGCTGACCCGTCAGTTGCTCGCCTTTGCCCGCCGTCAGACGTTCGATCCGCGCCCGACCGACCTGAATGCGCTTATTCGCGATATGCACAAACTGCTGCGCCGCCTGATCCATGAGAATATCGCCTTGCACATGCATCTCGCTCCCGATCTCTGGCGGGTGCGCGCCGATCCAGGACAGATCGAGCAGGTGCTGGTCAATCTTGCCGTCAATGCGCGTGATGCTATGGCAGACGGCGGCGCCCTGACGATCACAACCGAGAACGTTGTGATCGATGAGGCGTTCGAGCGCATCTACCCCTCCCTGAACGTGGGAGAGTACGTCCGCCTGACGGTCAGCGACACCGGCATCGGCATGGACGAAGAGGCGCGCCAGCGCGCCTTCGAGCCATTCTTCACAACGAAGAACCCTGGTGAAGGTACAGGATTGGGTTTGGCGACCTGCTACGGCATCGTGATGCGTCACGGCGGCGCTATTGATCTGGCGAGTGAGCCAGGACGCGGCACAGTCGTTACCATATATCTGCCGCGCGCCCCGACTGTCGATCCGCCAGGGTGCGCAACTGTTGATCAGTGCGCCGATCTCGGCGGCTCAGAAACCATCCTGCTGGTTGAGGATGATCCGGCAGTGCGATCACTGGCAATGCGGGTTCTGCGTGCGCATGGGTACACGGTTCTCGAAGCGAGCAACGGTCGTGAAGCGATTGCTCACGCCGAAGGGGGCGCAACCATCGATTTGCTTCTGAGCGACCACGTGCTCCCTTACACCAGCGGAATTGCGCTGGCAGATCATCTGACCTTCCTGCAACCACAGATCAGGGCGCTGTTCATGACCGGGTACGCCGTTGAGTTGCAACAACCCACGCATCAAGCAACCGATGCGCCCGTGATCCAGAAGCCGTTCACTCCTACCGAACTCCTGCAAAAGGTGCGCGCTATTCTGGATACGAGGAGGAAAGATCACAGTATGTGAACCATCCATTGACCTCTACACAGTAAAATTTTCAAAAAAACGATCATCACCCCTCTCGCCGCTTGCCGATTTCAGCACTCTGATCTACAATCGATGGCGCAGGTTTGCCATCACACGCGCCGCGAAGCGCCGCAATCGATGGACAGCGGATCAGGTAGTAGTTCGCTGGTGCGATTGGCGACCCTTCTATGCCCGAACATCCCGCCCCTGAGCCGTGCGAAGGAGGTTCGCGAAGTGTTGCTGGCGAAACGGCGGGGCTGTACGCCGGTGCACAGCGCCCCACCACTCCGCCGAAACGCAAACCGCTACACCGGTAGAGCGTGAGATAGCAATGTTCACTCACCGCGCTGAATGAAAGGAGGTGGCGACCGATCAATCTCGTATCGTCCTCACTTCATCGCATCAAGATTCTGACAAACAGGAGGAACAGGCAATGACTCGCCGACATTTCGTATTGATTGCGATCGTACTCATGAGCGCGACACTGATCGCCGCGTGTGGCGGCGCGCCGTCCACAACCGCGCCAACCACCGCACCCGCGCAGCAGCCTGCAACTGCACCGGCTCCAGAAGGCAGAAAGTTCACCATCGGCATCTCCAACCCGTTCATCAGCAGCGAATATCGCACCCAGATGATCCAGTCGTTGATCGAGGTCAATAAAGAATACATGGACCTCGGCATCACCAACGAACTCGTGATTGAAAGTGCCGATACCGATGTCGCCGGGCAGATTCAGCAACTCCAGAATCTCATCAATAAGGGGGTCGATGCCATCCTGGTGAACCCCAGCGATGTCAACGGACTCAACGACACGCTGCAGGAAGCGATCAACAAAGGCATCATCGTCATCTCGGTCGATCAAGAACTCAACACCCCCGGCGTCTACAACGTCGGCATCGACCAGAAGGAATGGGCGAAGATCTCAGCCCGCTGGCTGGCGGAAAAACTGAAATATTGTGTTGATTGAAGGCTTTCCCGGACACCCGGCGAATGTCGCGCGCATGGAAGGCGTTGAGGAAGTGCTGAAGGAGTACCCTAACATCAAGGTGCTGGGCCGTGAAACCGGCAAATGGGACGAAGCCACCGGACAGCAGGTGATGTCGAACTTCCTGGCGTCATTCCCCAACCTCGATGGCTATTGGACGCAAGACGGCATGGCAATTGGCGCAATGCAGGCAGTGATGGCGGCCAACCCGCAGAAGTGGCCCGTGCTCGTCGGCGAGGGGCGCTGCCAGTTCCTCCAGTTGTGGGATCAGCGACTGAAGGAAGATCCTAACTTCGAGACGATCGCCGTCGCCAACCCGCCCGGCGTGTCGCCGACCGGTCTGCGCATCGCCGTCAATATGCTTCAGGGCAAGCAGGTGGACAAGAGCAAACTCGGCGGGGCGAATGGTCTGTCGTTCATCATTCCGGTGCCGGTGATCGTGACGAAGGAGAACTTCCAGGAAGTGTTCACTACCGTGTGCAAGGACAAGCCGGCCACCTACCTGCTCGACGGCATCATGACCGACGAGGAGGTACAGCAGTTCTTCGTGAAGTAGCGCCATGGCGCCCTGCTTGCTGTTCGTAATGTCGCCAAGCGGTACGGCGCCGTCCAGGCGCTGATCGATGCCAGCCTGGAGGTCAGCCCCGGCGAAACGCTGGCGCTGATCGGGGCAAACGGCAGCGGCAAGAGTACGCTCAGCAAAGTCATCAACGGAGTAGTTGCCCCCGATGGGGGGCAACTCCTCTTCGCCGGCCGCGCAGTGCGTTTCGGCTCGCCGCACGCCGCAAAAGATGCTGGCATCTCGACGGTATTCCAGGAACTCAGCCTCATCCCGCAGATGACCGTCGCCGAGAATATCTGGCTCACCCGTGAGCCGTTGCGGCGCGGCATTCTGATCGACCATCGGACTGAACGGCAACGCACCGAAGCGCTGCTGTCGCTCTTTGCCGGCACATTCCGCGCTGACCTCACGCCGGATACGCCGGTGTCGGCGTTGCTCCCCGATGAGCGGCAGATCGTCGAAATCCTAAAGGCGATCAGCGTCAATCCACGCCTCTTGATCCTGGACGAAGCAACGGCAAGCCTGGATAGCCGCCAAGTGCAACGACTGTTCGACCTGATCGGGCAATGGAAAACGCAGGGAACCGCGATTATCTTTATTTCTCATCGCATGGTCGAAATCGAACAGATTGCCGACCGCTACTCCGTATTGCGCAACGGTCAGACGGTTGGCGAGGGGGCGATGAAGGACGCAACTGCGGGTGATCTGGTGGCATTGATGGCGCCGGAGGCCTCCGGCGGCGCCATCGAACGCCGCCGCCTGTCGCCCGACGATCTGGCGACGCGGCGCGTTATTCTGCAGATCGATGATCTACGCACCGGCATACTTCGCGGGGTCAGCATGCGGGTGCACGAGGGAGAATTGCTCGGCATCGGCGGGTTGAAAGGCCAGGGACAGCGCGACTTGCTCCTTGCCATCTTTGGCGGCATACCGTACAACGGACGCATCATGCTCGACGGCAAACCGGTTCATTTTACCCATCCACGGCAGGCGATGAAGCACGGCGTGGCGCTTGTGCCCGGTGATCGCACCGGCGAGGGATTGCTCTCCATCCGCTCGATCCTGGAGAATCTGCTCGTTCCCTCATGGCGTGACTATGGTTTTCCGCTGCGTATGAAACGCGCCCACCAGAACGCCGGTGTCATCGCAGCCCGCCTCGACCTGAAAATGGCCGGGCTTGATGCGCCGGTCAGCGCCCTCTCCGGCGGCAATGCCCAGAAAGTGGTCATTGGGAAATGGCTCCTGCGCAATCCAAGCATCCTGCTCCTCGACGACCCGACCAAAGGGGTCGATATTGCCACCAAAGCCGAGTTCTATCGTCTGCTCACCCGGCTGTGCGATGAGGGAACCACCGTGATCCTCTACAGCAGCGACGACGAAGAACTGATCAGTCTGAGTGACCGGCTGCTCGTCATGCACGATGGACGGATCAGTTCCGAACTCGCCGGCGCATCGCTGACAACCGCCAATCTGGTCGCCGCAAGCCTTGGAGTTGCTCGCAGGGAGACGCCATGAAACAAACGCGCTGGCAGCAGGCGACCTATCGCCATCCCTATCTGTTTGCTTTGCTGCTGCTGGTCATAGCATTCACAGCTAATGCACTGTTGCAACCAAACCTGCTCGAACCGACGACTCTGAACAGTAATATGCGCGTCTTTTTGCCGCTGATCCTGGTGACCATCGGGCAGGCGATCGTGATGATCGGCGGCGGCATCGATATTTCGGTCGGCTCGATTGTCTCGGTGGTCAACGCATTACTCGCCACACAGATCGGGTTGAGCGGCGATCTGAGCACTGCGGGAGTTATGATGGGCGTCGCATTGTTCGTTGGTATGGGCGCCGGCGCGCTGAATGGGTTGTTGATCGCCTATGTGCGTCTCCAGCCGATCATTACGACCTTTGCCACCAGTTTTATCTATGCCGGGCTGGCGCTCTTCATCCTGCCGAACCCTGGCGGCGGCGCACCATCGCGCCTGACGGCATTCTACCGCGAGACGATTATTCTCTGGCTGCCGCTCGCTTTCTATATCATTGCACTGCTCCTGTTCATCTGGGCAATCATGCGGCGCACGCGCTACGGACGCTACCTCTACGCTGTCGGCGGCAAGGCGGAGGCTGCCTACGAGACGGGGGCGCCGGTGCGGGCGATACAGTTCAGCACTTATGTCATCTCGGGGTTGATGGCGGCGCTGGGCGGGATTGCGATGACACTCCTCACCGGCTCCGGCAATGCACAGGTCGGCGATCCGCTGACCCTTTCATCAATCACGGCGGCCGTGATCGGCGGAACACCGTTGAGCGGCGGCGCTGGCGGCATCACCGGGCCCATCATCGGCGCGGTGATCCTTGGCTTAATACGCAATATCATCTCGTTTGCCGGCGTCGCCACATGGTGGCAGACATTCGTCAACGCCGCAATTATCGTGCTGGCGCTGGCAATGCCCGGCATCATCAGGCTGGTGCGCAGGAGGAGAGGATGAAGCGACCGACGATCTCACCGCCGCTCGCTGCGGTATTGCTGGCGATGGCGCTGTTTCTGCTCAGCGGATTCCTGCCCAACGGCTTCGGCGGCAATCTCGATGTTGCCACAGCGCAGGCGATCAATATCGTGCGTCTCTCGGTCTTCCTGGGCATTATCGCCGCCGGGCAGACCCTGGTGGTTATCAGCGGCGGAGAAGGCATCGATCTCTCAACAGGCGCCGTCGTCACCCTGACTGCGATTCTGACCTACACCATCGTCAGCGGCAAAAACGAACAAGTGCTGCCCGCACTGCTGGCGGTGCTGGTCGTTGGTGGATTGATCGGGCTGCTCAACGGCGCTGGCGTGGCGTTTCTCACTATCTCGCCACTGGTGATGACCCTCGGCATGGCGGGCGTGGTGAGCGGGTTAATCCTGGTTATCACCCAGGGAAATGTCAGCGGCGCCGTTGCGCCGATCATGACGCAATTGATCGTCCGTCCGGTTCTGTGGGGCATTCCTGGCGCCATCCTGATCTGGGCGGTGTTTGCCGCTTTCATGTGGCTGTTGCTGGAACGCACCACCTTCGGGAAAAACCTGTTCGCCATTGGAACGAACCGCACGACTGCACGCCTTTCCGGCATTAACGTGACCGGCATGATTATTGCTACATATGCGCTTTCAGGAATGCTTGCCGGGCTTGGCGGCTTTCTGGTTGTCGGCAATACCGGCGTCGTGCATATCCGCATTGGCGAACCCTTCCTCTTTCCATCGATTGCGGCGGTCGCCGTCGGCGGAACGCTGCTGACCGGCGGCAAAGGAAGTTACTTCGGCACGATGGCGGGTGCGCTGGTGTTGACGCTGATTACCAGCCTGCTGACGACCATGCAGATGCAGGAGTCGGTGCGCCGTATGGTGCTCGGCGCCACCCTGCTGGCAATGATCGCAATCTATGGACGTCAACGCGGTTTTCGGCAATGATTTGACACCCCTGCATTGATCGATTTACTATCAAGCCATTCTTGACAATACGCTGTCAAGCCTTTATTATACGCGCAGTGTAATGCCAGTGATACATTGCGTGGGATGGAGCAATCGATGCGATGGATTCGAGTATGCGCGCTCATAGGGGTCATGCTCCTGGCGCTTGTGGCAACGGCATGTAGCCGGCCCGCCGTTTCACTCACGGGCGCCGTTACCAATGCATACACCGGAGAACCGGTCGTCGCTACCGTGACGGTTGGCGACCTCCAGGTGACAACCGATGCAAACGGGGTCTATCAGATTGATCGCTGGAGCGCGCGTGATGTCATCAAGGTCATTGCCAGCGGGTACGAGCCTGTCGAGATCGATCTTTCCACCCTGCCACACCTGGAACGACCAGAACCGCCGGTTGTCACCCTTGATCCGGTGCGGGTGCGTCCCAACACCCTCAGCGGCGTGATTACCGACCTGTACACCGGCGCTCCCGTCGTCAGCGCGCTCGTGCAGGCGTCCGAAACGATCAGCGCCACAACTGACGCCGAAGGACGGTATACGCTGACCGGCGTGCCGGAAACGTTTCGCGTGACCATCATCGCCGACGGATACGCGCCACTGGTCAGTGATATAGCGCGCGCTACATCGTTCGACACCGCGATCCGTCCCGATACCCTGCGCGGCACAGTAACCGACGGGTATACCGGTCGTCCGATTGCCGGCGCATCGGTGTCGCTCGGCGATCAGACGACGACGACCGACAGCGATGGGACGTATGTCCTGCAGGATACTCCTGAGAAAGGGACGATCACGATCAGTGCCAGGGGATATGCGCGTCTCGACCAACCCGTGGAGCGCCTGACCGCGCTCGATGTGGCGCTCCGTCCCGATACACTGAGCGGACTCCTGATTGACGCGCAATCGAAACAACCGATCCGCAATGCCACCGTGATTGCGACGATCAATCTAGAGAGCAGCGATGTGGCGATGACACGGATCGACAACAGCCCTGATGGATCGTTCACGCTCGAGGGCATTCCAGAGCAGGGGTATCTTCAAGTGCTGGCGCCGGGGTATCGTAAAGCCGTGATCGAACTGCGCCCCGGCAGTGTGCCGACAACCATCGAACTCGAGCCGTTCTATTCGAAGGCGCTCTATGTGACTGCTGCGGTCGCCTCACGCTGGAACCTGTTGATGCAGTATTTCGACATCATCGATGCAACCGAATTGAACGCCATCGTCATCGATGTCAAGTCCGACCTGCGCGACGACCTTGGGCTGATCTATTACGACTCGCAGGTCCCCATTGTGCGTGAACTGGGGACGTTCAAGCCCTATATGGACCTGCGCGCCATCCTCGATGAAGCCAGGCGACGCGGCATTTACACCATCGCGCGCGTCCATATCTTCAGCCACGACAATGTGCTCGCCGAGGCGAAACCGGAGTGGGCCGCAAAAGATCGCACCACCGGCGGCATCTTCTATGATTATCCGGCTCCAAGTATTCGCTACGCCTGGCTCGATCCGTGGAATGAGAACGTCTGGGATTATAACATTCAACTGTCGGTCGAAGCGGCGCTGCTCGGCTTCGATGAGATCCAGTATGATTACATCCGGTTCCCCTCGCTCGAGTTTTCACCGACCGATAAGGACCGGTTGCTGCTTTCACGCGAAGGAACACCCGAAGAACGTTGGGCGAACATTACGGAAATGCTCAAACGCTCGCACCGCGCGATCAATGGCGCTGGGGCATTCTTTTCAGTTGACGTGTTCGGCTACACCGCTTTTGGTCCTTCGCGATTGCTGGGGCAAAATCTGAGCATGATGGCGGAGTATACCGATTATATCAGCCCGATGATCTATCCTTCGCACTTCAATCCGGGTGAATTTGGCTTCGACAACCCGGCAAAATATCCCTATGAAGTCGTCCAGAAAGCGATGACTGCGGCATTCAAACAAGTTGAGGGCAAACGCGCGCTGCTGCGCCCCTGGTTGCAGGATTTTACGCTGATCTGGGTGCCGAAAGAACTGCTGGTTGAATACACGCCCGCTCAGGTGCGTGCACAGATTCGCGCAGTCGAGGAGTTCGACGCCAGCGCAGGCTGGATCCTGTACGACTCGACGAATGTGTATCATGTCGAAGCGTTGAAGCCGGCGGAGTAGGGTTAGAAGTTAAGGCTGCTCGAAACCCTTGATTGCACGATCACCGGACCAGGGAGACGTTATGTACCGCCTGATTGCTGCGGTTCTACTGGTTGGCAGTATGCTCGGCGCCGTTCCAGCGCCAGCGTTCGCGCAGGCGCCGGTGCAGTCGGGGCGGATTGTGTTCAGCACTCAGGCGGATTGGCAGCGCGGTACACGCACCGGTGTGCAGATCATCACGAATGCCGACGGCGAACTGCGCCTGGAACGCGGCGCCACCCGCGGGACGTTCGTCTCTGAACCAATTTCGCTGACCACTTCTCTGAATGCGGTAGGCGTCGTCTGGCATGCTGACGTTCCGCCCGGCAC
The DNA here is from genome assembly GCF_057785375.1 of Roseiflexus sp. Taxonomy (NCBI): domain Bacteria; kingdom Bacillati; phylum Chloroflexota; class Chloroflexia; order Chloroflexales; family Roseiflexaceae; genus Roseiflexus; species Roseiflexus sp. The sequence goes on along the minus strand of NZ_JBYNRX010000066.1, from coordinate 3,943 downwards.
AACGCTCACGCTCGAGATTCGCGGTGGCCCCTCACCCGATCAACCAGGTCCCTGGCAGCCGCTGACGGCAGGCGAACTGCGCGCCCGATCAACCCCGGACGCTTTTGCCACCGAAGGAGTGCGCCCGCTGCCACCGGATACGCGCGCCTTGCAGTTCCGCGCCATATTGAGCAGTACGGTCCCCAACGCTTCGCCCATATTGAGCGATGTCAGCATCAGTTACTTCGATACAGGCGCGGGACCGCCACGCGCAACCGGCGCCATTCCCGCCGTGGGCGGACCGGCGACGCTGACCGTTCCGCCACAGGTGTTCACCCGTACATCATGGACTGGCGGCAATCCCCGCGCCTACCGCGGAACGCGATCAGCGCCGCAGGGCATCGTGCTCCATCAGGTCGGCGCCGATGCACTCGACGACCCGCTGCCATTCCTGCGCGCGCTCGCTGCGTACCACGAGCAGACGCTCGGGTTGAACGATACGGTTTATCACTACATCATCGGACGTGATGGCACGATCTTCGAGGGCCGAAATGGTGGACCGACCGCTTCTGTCCCCGAATTGAGCGGCGGCGCAGCGGTCCACATCGCGCTTATCGGCGAAGGGTCGCCGCCTGCGGCACAACTCGACGCGCTCCGCTCGTTGCTGGCATGGCTCTGTGATGCATATCGCATCGAACCGACCGGTCAGCGTATTATCGCCCTCAACGGTTCCAACGTTGTTGGACCGACCATCGCGGCGCATAGCAATCTGGCGCCTTCCGCCGGCGATCCCTCGAATGCGCTGCGTGACGCGCTGCCGCAGATCCGGCTCTCTGCCAGCGCCGCAATGGTGCGCTCGCGGTGGTTCTTCGCCGAAGGGAACCCCCGTGATTACGAAGAACGTCTCGCTGTGCTCAATCCTGGCGAAAAGCCTGCCACGGTACGCTTCATCATTGTGCGACAGCCAGGCGTCGAGGTCATCCGCGAAACAACCGTTGCACCCGGCGCGCGCGCCAACCTGGTGATCAACCAGGTCTTCAACGATACCCCCGACGCCCCGGCAATGATTGAGTCCAATGCGCCAATTATCGCAGAGCGTTTCATGAATTTTGGCGCCGACCTGAGCGTACAGCCTGGCATTATGCGCCCCTCGCGCGTCTGGTACTTCGCCGAGGGTTCGACCGAGGGCGATAAACGCACCTTTCTGGTCTTGTTCAATCCACAATCCGAGCCAGTGGGCGCGCGTGTGCTGCTGATCACGAATGATGGCACAACCTTCGTGTATCCGCCGTTCGACAGCGAACCGGTCACATTACTACCGCAGCAGCGGACGGTCATCGTGATGAGAGATCTGCTGCCGAACGCCTCCTTTGGCATGCGAGTCACCGCCAGCCAGCCAATTGTCGCAGAGCGCACCATGATCTTTGGTCCTGGCAGTACGCTCACCAGCGGTGGCATGCACATATCGCCCGGAGTAACCGAACTGTCGCGGGAGTGGTATTTCGCCGAGGGAACCACCGCACCACCATTCCAGATGTCGCTGCTCGTTGTGAATCCAAACGGCGACCGCGCCAATATTACGGTGCGTTTCTTGACCCCTGATGGTACATCGCTGGCGCGACGCTACGCGATTCCGCCGCTGGCGCGTCTATCGATCGATGTCAACGATGTTGTGCCGGAACTGGGTGTCGCAACAACCATTATCTCTGATCGTCCCATTGCTGCGGAGCGCGCGCTCTACTGGCGCGACGGCGCCGTAGGAACGGCGGGACCGGGAGTGACGGCGCCGGCCTACTCGTGGCGCTTTGCCGACGGTCGCACCAGCGGCGATTACCAGCAGTATCTCTTGATCAGCAATCCCTCGCGCAGTCAGGCGCGCATTGATGTCGCCTTCATTCTGGCGGATGGCTCGCCTGCCAGCCGGTCGCTCGTGATGCCCGCCGGCTCACGCTATACCATGGCGGTGCACGAACTCTTCCCCGATCAAACCATCATTTCTGCGACGGTGCGCGCGACACAGCCGGTCGTGGTGGAACGTTCAATCTATGCAGGACCCCCAGCATCCGCCAGCAATCGCGGCGGTGAAACATCGCCCGGTGTGCCGGGTGATTAACATGCAGGATGAGGCACAATGACCAACGCTTCCGAGTCTCCACCTGCCACACCGCCGCCGCCCCGACGTGGCAGCGGCTTTTTTGCCCGCCTGCTGGCAGCCTTCCTGGTCATCCTGATCACGACGGCGATCACGCTGCTGGTGACCGGCGCAACCCTCCTCTGGCTAGGGTTCACGCCCGCTACGCCGCAAGAACTTGCTGCCGCACGAGCACAGGTAGCAACCCTCGAAGCGCGCAACGCGACGCTCGTGAGCCGCGCCGACGCAGTGGCGACCGACGTGGCCGACCTTGCCCGACGCGCCAGTGACGACCGGGAGGCGCTCAGCGACATTCGCAGCGCCATTGATGACGTGCGCCTCCTGCGCGAACAGGTGCGCGAACAGTTAACCGCAATCGTCGGTCAGAACGCCACCCTCGTCGCCGATGCGCGCTCGAGTCGCGATCAGGTGAGTGCATTTGCAACCGCCGAAGCGGGGCGCGCGGCATTGCTGCAGGAACTCGACCGCCGTTCCCAGCGCATCGAGCGTTTTCTACAGCGTCTCAGCGATATTGCTGGCGATGCCGCATTCGATCTGAGCGGGCCAACGCCAATCCTGCCAGCTACCGCGCCGACGGCGACGGCGACCGCTGAACCGACGATAAACCCAACTGTGACACCAAACGCGACGCCGACGATCACCGGGACTCCAGAGGTTACCGCCACCGATACTGCAACGCCATCACCCGCCGTCACTGCCACCCCGACGGCGCGCAATACCCCAGCAACGCCATAGCGAATATATGTGAAGCGCAGAACCCCGACCAGGGAACAAGCGGCGTCCCTCCGCCCCGGTTCCCCTCATCCCCCAACCCCCTTCGTCTGCGCAAGGAGAAGAAGGCGTCGGGGCGAGGCGGCGCTTCTCGCGTCGAAAGGGGCGGTCAATCCCCTTCATCGCGGCGGACACATTGGCCTCGATGGAACGACGGGTCTGAGACCCGCCGCCTGCGTCATTGCGGCGGCCATCTGGCGTCGATAGAGCGGCGTGCGACCCGCCGCCTATGTCATTGCGGAGCTTTTGTTTTCTTGCACTGCGCGCCGCCCCAGGTGACCTACACAGTGTCCTGTTTCAATCCCCTTCATTGCGGGGCTTTTGTTTTCTTGCGAAAACAAGCTTCCGAGCGTGGCAGCGCTCGACAAGTTTCAATCCCCTTCATTGCGGGGCTTTTGTTTTCTTCCCCCGCCGTCCCCACGTGGACGGCGGACACTGACTGGTTTCAATCCCCTTCATTGCGGGGCTTTTGTTTTCTTACGGTGACGCCCTCCGTGGCGCCGACGAGCTCGGCAAGTTTCAATCCCCTTCATTGCGGGGCTTTTGTTTTCTTACGGTGACGCCGAGCAACACGCCGACGCCCTCCGTGGGTTTCAATCCCCTTCATTGCGGGGCTTTTGTTTTCTTCGTTTTAGGGCCACCGCACATGCGCGGTGGCCAGGAGGTTTCAATCCCCTTCATTGCGGGGCTTTTGTTTTCTTGCAAGGCCAAGGCCACCGACACCCCCGTGGTGACGGTGGTTTCAATCCCCTTCATTGCGGGGCTTTTGTTTTCTTCAACCAGGGCGCGGACCTCTCGGGGCGGCTCGGCGGGAGTTTCAATCCCCTTCATTGCGGGGCTTTTGTTTTCTTGCATGGACGCAGCTCCGCATCCACATCAACCGTGTACGTTTCAATCCCCTTCATTGCGGGGCTTTTGTTTTCTTGGTTGTGGTTTCTCGGTACAGCAACAAGGTGCGTAGGGTTTCAATCCCCTTCATTGCGGGGCTTTTGTTTTCTTAGCGGGACCAAGATGCTGATCGAGTTCGAGGACGGCCTGTTT
>NZ_JBYNRX010000065.1:0-8124 GCF_057785375.1 Roseiflexus sp. | reverse complement strand
TCGTGGCGCAGGTGATGGGCACGCCTGCGGGCGGTATCGCGGGGGGTGGCAGGGGGGCGGGCGTTGGCGGCGTGCAGGTCGCCTGGCGCAGGTGACGGGCACGCCTGCGGGCGGTATCGCGGGGGGTGGCAGGGGGGCGGGCGTTGGCGGCGTGCAGGTCGTGGCGCAGGTGATGGGCACGCCTGCGGGCGGTATCGCGGGGGGTGGCAGGGGGGCGGGCGTTGGCGGCGTGCAGGTCGCCTGGCGCAGGTGACGGTCACGCCTGCGGGCGGTATCGCGGGGGGTGGCAGGGGGCGGGCGTTGGCGGCGCGTGCGGGACCTTGCATCTCACGTGACCGTCACCTTATCAGGGCAGCAGCAGCAACTTTCCGCTCGTGGCGCGGCTCGCCAGCGCGCGGTGCGCCTCCGCCGCCTGTTCCAGCGGGTAGGTTGCGTCGATGCGCACCTTGAGTTCACCCGCCGCCATCCAGGCGAAGAGATCGCCAGCGCGCCAGAGCAGTTCGTCGCGCGTCAGCAGGTAATGCCCGAGCGACGGGCGCGTCAGGAAGAGCGATCCTTTCGCGTTCAGTATTTGCGGGTCGAACGGCGGCACGGCGCCGCTCGATTGCCCGAACAGCACCATATAGCCGCGTGGCCGCAGACAGTTCAGGCTTCCCTCGAAGGTCGTTTTGCCGACTGAGTCGTACACGACGTGGACGCCGGCGCCGTCGGTCAGGCGTCGCACCGCTGCGCTGAAGTCTTCCTGGGTGTAGAGAATGATATCGTCGGCGCCGGCGGCACGCGCCAGCGCCGCCTTCTCTTCTGTTGACACAGTGCCGATCACTCGCGCGCCGCAGCGCTTTGCGATCTGCACCAGCAGCAGCCCGACGCCGCCAGCCGCGGCGTGGATCAGCGCTACATCACCCTGGCGCAGTGGGTAGGTGCTGTACGCCAGGTAGTGCGCCGTCATCCCCTGGAGCATGACCGCCGCCGCCTGGTGCAGGTCGATGCCTGCGGGAACCGGCGCCAGCATTGCCGCCGGAACAATCGCATACTCCGCATACGCGCCCTGTCGCATGGCGTAGACGACCTGATCGCCAGCACGCACGTCGCTGACGCCGGGACCGACCGCATCCACGATCCCGGCGGCTTCCATGCCGAGGGTCATCGGCAAGGCGCCTTTGTATTGCCCGCTGCGCTGATAGATGTCGATAAAGTTCACTCCTGCCGCTGCGATCTTCACCCTCGCCTCACCCGGTCCGGGTTCCGGCACAGGGATGTCGTCCAGGCGCAACGCCTCTGGTCCGCCGTATTCGTGCACACGTATGGCGCGCATCATACCGCTCCTGTATCCTTCAAGGCTTCCTTGCTCCATGATTCTGCCAGCAACTGTTCGACGCGGTAACCGCTCTGTTCGGCGGCTTCGGTCAGCGATTCGACCAGGTGAGCGCAGGCGGCGCGGATTGCGTCAGCATCGGGCGTGTCTTCCGCCTGAAGGGCGACGGCGGCAATCAGGTCCAGCCAGCGCAGGAGACGCTCAAAGCGCTCTTTGTTGAACCACAAGACACCCTGGAAGCGGTTGACCCGCGTGAATGACTGGACGTCGCCATCTGCCATCAATGCTGCCGCCAGAGCGCGCCCATCGCCGGCATACTCCTCGTGCCAGCATTGATGTGCGGTCAGCGCCTTGACGAGCGTTACGGAATCGGCGGCAACGTCGTCGCTATAGCCGAACTCTGCCAGCACCGCCTGAAGCGCGCGTCCGAGCAGATATTCGTCGATCAGGCTGCGGCTCTGACCTGCCACATCGTCATCGGCGAACAGCAGCCCCAGGCGATGGAGGATCGCCCAGGCGACGGCGGTTCCCCAGCGGGAGGCATCTTCCGCCAGTGGCGCGCCGATCTGTTGCGCGTAGCGGGCATCGGCGCACACCAGCAGGTCGATGACGGTTTCGAGACGGCGACGAACATCGGCGACGATGCAGTCGGTATTGGCGGTTCCGCCGCTGAACGTGGCAAACTCGGTCAGAAAGATGCGCAGCCGTTGCTCGAACTGTTCAATTGCCGGGAGTTCATCCGCTGCGGCAACAGGGTGCGCAGCGGTAGATGGAGTCACATGCTCGACATTCGCGTGTCGTCGAGCAAGCGCCTCCAGTTCCTCCGGCGTCGGCTCGTCTGCTGCATCGGGTCCTTCGAGCATGCTGTCGGCAACGTCTTCTTCGCCATCGAGTCCTGGTAGAACGCCGCTCTGAGCAGCGCGTCGATCCGCCCAGGTTGCCAGTTCGCGCAGCATTGCGGCGCTGACCAGTTCGCGGAAGGGGGTCAGCACCGGCTGGAGGAACATCTCGCGCAGCGCAATGTCGATGCTCGGCACGCCGCGCCCACCCAGGTAGGCGGTGATCTGTCCGTAGCGTCCATCGGGACGCTCAATGACTTCGCGGAAGTCGATGAACACGTGGCAATCGTAGGGACCAAGTTCCACGTACAGCCCGCGCTCCGCCAGATCACGGCTGTGGCGGATATACTCCAGACCGCTGCGATGGTCGCGGAAGATGGTGTAGTTGTTGTCGCCAGCGCGAAGCGCCAGTCCCTGGGCGAGGGTGCGCTGCACGAGGGCGCGCTCGTCGCCTCTGCCGGTGCGCGCCATGAATGCCGCCGAGAGGCGCACCCAGCCACTCGTGCGACCATAGCGGTTGTGATAGATCACCAGGGATCGCTCATCGCCGTGGCGGTTCGAGTAGGCGAACACATCCTCGTTCACATGACCATCAGGCATGTAGAAATCATAGAGCAGGAAGCTATCAGTCCCTGCAAACAGATAACGGCGATGGAGCAACGGGAAAATGTCGCGCTCATGCCGGGCGATCAGCCACTCGTCAGGCGTTTCGTCCCAGTAGGCGCGGTAATACTCCATGCCATACTTCTCGGTGAACCCCTCGATCTGACCGTGCCCGAACATCGGCAACCCTGGCATCGTGACCAGCATCGTGCAGACGCCAAAGTACTTGTCGCCTTTGCCAAACTGATCAACCGCTGTACGCTCGTCGGGGTTGTTCATGAAATTGACGAAGCGCCGCAGCACCTCCGGGTCGAACTCGAGGACATTCTTCATGATCTGGCGGTACTTGGCGTTTTCCTCGTCGCGCAGACAGACCATGAAGGCGCTGTTGTAGACGCGGTGCATGCCCAGGGTGCGCACGAAGTACCCTTCCATCAGCCAGAAGGCTTCCGCCAGGAGGAGCGTATCGGGCGCTTCGACGGCGCAGCGATCGACGACCTCGCGCCAGAACTCTTCCGGCATCGCGGCGTCGAACTGCGCGCGGGTCATGCCGAAGCCGGCGCGTGACGGAATATCGCCGCCGGTTCCTGGTTCGGGGAACCAGAGGCGATGATAGTGACGCTTTGCCAGCGTCATTGCCGCGTCGAAACGGATGATCGGGAAGTGCCGCGCCACGTGCAGGATCGTCTGGATCACCGCCTCGCGCACCTCGGGTTTGAGGTAATTGAGTTGGGCGGTGTCGTTCCACGGCATGCTAGTGCCATCGTTCCCGTGGTAGATATAGCGCGCCTCGCCGGTCCAGCGATCGAGGCGCTTGAAGACGACCGCTGCATCGGTGCGATTGTAGTAATGGTCTTCGATGAAGATCCCCACCCGCTCATCGCTCGACAGGTCGGGACCGTTGAAGGTATAGGTGGGGAAGGGCGGATACGGAAGTTGAATGAACCAGTCGGGATGTTCGATCACCCAGCGTCCATCGATGCCGACGTGGTTTGGCACCATATCGGCGGAGAGGCGAATGCCGCGCTGCCAGGCGCGCGCGCGCAGACTGTCGAGCGCCGGCTGACCGCCGAGCGCCGCCGCGATCTGATAGTCGTAGAGCGAGTACGCCGAAGCGACCGCGTCGGGGTTGCCCATGATCTGCTTGATGCGTTTCGACGCTTCGCTGCGTTCCCACAGACCAATCAGCCACAGACCGGTGAACCCGCGGCGCGCCATGGTGTCGAGTTCCTCGTCTGGCACCTGGTCGAGGGTCTTGATCGGGCGACCGTACCATTTACTCAGTTGGTCGAGCCAGACGAAGGTATTCTTGGCGAGCAGCACCAGACGCGGCATCCACTCCCGGTCAGGGGTGTAGCGTTCGGGTTCCGCCTCCAGGTAGCGATAATCGGCGACCGGCACATAGGCGCCGGTCAGGTCGCCGCCACCGACGCCAAAGCGCGCCCGCTCCTCCTCCTTGATCACGTCCAGGCCGCTGAGCAGGCGATAGAGGAAGGAGCGGTCGAGGAAGCCAGCCCAATGTTCAAGGATATAGTTGAGCTGTCCTTCGAGCGAGTGCGGCGATGCCAGCGCTGGCGCCCGCAGCAGTTCGATGAGCGTGCGACTCGTGACGCCCGGCAGAACGGCGGCTGGCGGCGGTTGGGTGGTGAAGAAGCGATCGAGTTCATCGATCATCTTGAGATAGACGGTATCGTGCTCGAGGTGCGCATCCTCGAACAATTCGAGGAACGGATTGAAGGCTGGATTTGCATTCTCCAGCCAGAGCATCAGCATTTCTTCGAGCGCCACTTCGCGGTGGGGCATGCCGCCTGTTTCGTCTGCCAGGTACGCATCGATCGTCTGCTTCCGGCGATAGACGGCGAGCGGGGGAAACGCGTCGCAGAACGCACGCAGCGCCGTTTCGACCTTCTCCGCTCCCAGGCGCTCATTGAGCCATGCCAGTGCATCGGCGAGCATGCGGTCGCGGGTGCGCTTGCGGTACGTCGCAGCGACATAATGCAGGATTTCGTCGATCAGCCCCATGGCGCTGATCTGTCCTGCGCGCACCGCCTGCTCCGGGAAGCGCGCCAGGTCGCGCTTCTGGTTCATTTTCTGCGCAAAGAGGCGCGCAGCGTGAAAATTGGCAAAGATGACGTTGCCGCTGAACTGGAACAACGACTCATCGAAATGGTAGCGGTCGCGCGCGCTGCGGGCAATGTGAAACTCCATCACCGGCGCGCCAGTTATGCGGCTCATATCCACGTTCTGCTCCAGTCGGGTTGCATGCGACGCACACCCTGAACACCAGGTGCGCGCCATTCCGTTGCCGTGCGGTTTCAGAATGTCTTTCGCGAAATGCGCTCTGTAGTATACCACGCAGATTACGGTTCGCTGACAGGCGTGGCGATGTGTGTGGGAGTGCGTGGCGGGGATCGTTGTTGACATGGGGAGTGGCGAGTGGGGAGTGGGGAGTTGTAATTGTTCACGGTTGGGGGAAACGATGCCGCCAGTCGCCCAAAACGGGGGTTCGGGGGCAGCCCCCGAAACGGAGAAGCGGCGGAATGGGTGCAGGCATGATTTGACAGGAACCACTGCGGTTCTGGCAGACGGCGCCCGCGCGGACGTGAACGTCCGCGCTGAGCGAACGAAGCCCCGCGTCAGCGGGGCTGGCTCTGGGCATGCGTCCACCCTGGGGCGAGGGCGCGGCAGCGCCCTTCGTGCGCTCAGCCCGACGGTTCAGCGTCGGGCTGAGCGGCGGGTTGCCGCCTGACAAATCGTGCCTGGACCCCGGCAGAATGGTCTCAGCAAGGGCCAACGTACGGCGCCCCGCCGCCCCGAGACGCCGCACATAACGCCTGTGCTCCCAGGAAGAGTGTGAACAGGTACGGGGAGTTCATTTGAGAACTCGGAGTGTGTTGACTGAGACCGAGAAGGATGATGCTATGGAGTCGCTCATGACGATTGTGGCCACGATTGCGGCGCTGTTAGTGGTTGCCGGATGCGGGGTGGCGCTGGCGGCGCTGCGCCCGCGCAGGCGCGCTGTAGCGTCTGGCGGGGTGGCGATCCCGCGTGCGACCGTCGCGCCACAGCGTGCATCAGGCGAACCGGAGTTTCTGCCGCGCCTGCCGTATGCCCGCACTGCGCATCTTCTGGAGGGCGACCATCGAGTGCTCTTTGCAGCGCTCAATGCTGCCGCGCCTGATGATCTTGCTGTGCTGCCTCACGTGCGTCTGACCGACATTCTGTGCGTCGAACCGCACACTGCACAGCCGGAGCGCTACCAGGAGCGTATTCGCGACGATGTGCTCGATTTTGTTCTCTGCGACGCGCAGACAACCGCGCCGCGCCTGGCGGTGCTTTTTGCGCACCCTGGTGCAGCACGGCGTACCGCGTTCATCGACGCCGCACTGATCGGCGCTGGCGTGCCAGTGCTGCGCCTGACCCGCGATGAGTTGCCATCGGTCGATACGCTTGCCCTGCAGATTGCCGCGGCTCTGGGGTTGCCGGTGCAACTCTCGCCGTCTCCGGCAGAACGACCGGTGCATCACGAACGACTGCATGGCGCAGCAGGCGTCTCGGCGCCAGAGGTCGTCATTGTGCCGCGTGAGCCGGTGCGCTACGTCTGTGGACGCTGTCAGCGCGACATTTCACCGCGCGCGCGCCACTGCCCGCACTGCGGTGCGACGCTGGCGGGGTGATGGCTCTCATACCGTTGAGAAACAGGCGTGATACAGCGCCACATGCTGGCAGGCGCGCCTGCGCCACTCCGTTCCCCGCTCACCCGATTGCAACGCACTGAGCCGTTCGTGGCAGAGGATCTGCAGCGGCAGGGGCCACAGGCTGCTGGTTTCCAGGATCCACTCGACATCCTCCTCGGGAAAGGGTATTGGGGAAGATGCAATCAACTGGCGCGCTTCATCGACTTCGAATGGACCCAGGTATGTCAGATGACCGTTGATGCCAAAGAACCGGATGTCGAATACCGGTGACTCATCAGATGCCTCGGCGGTCAAGACGTATCCCAGGCGTTGATGCGTTCCCGTTTGCGCCAGCGAGATCAGGCCATCCCAGAACGAACGCCCCAGTTTGTGATACCGCTCGCGTGCGATGCCAACCTCATCGAACAGAATAACCACGCGTGAGCGCAATTGATTGCTAACCAGCCCAATGAATGCGTCGAGAGTAACATTTTGGGGTCCGGGTATTCCCATGTGCTGTAACAGGTAGCGCAGCAGATATGCAGTGTTCCCCATGTTTGGATTGCGGAAATCGACGTATACCCATCGAATCAGGCGCGCTCGACTGTTCCAGCCGGTGATCTGGTCGGAACGCAACCTGTCGGGTGCAGCGGTTGGCAGGCGTTGCAGGTAGTAGAGCAGCGATGTTTTCCCGGAGTAGCGCGGACCAAGAACGATAGCATGCTGAATCCCATCGCACCAGAGATCGAACAGTCGCTCGAGGATACGTGACCGCCCGTAGAAGCGGTTCGGCGCCGTGATTGGATGACTGATGGTAAATACCGGCGCCGTGGTGTGCGGTTCCAGCAGATCGGGATCGTTGAGCTTACGCCACAATTCAGCCTCTTCGGGCCAATCCAGATCGAGCGGCGCCATATCGGCGGCTGCCAGCAGTGCGTTGGCCTCTTCGAGCGAGAAGAGCGCCCGGTGTTCGTGGAGCCGGGCAATCATGTGGAGAACACGCTGGCGCGCCTGAAGTCCGGTCAAGCGCCGACCTTTGCACATATCGGTAATGACGGCAGGGTCCTGATTGATGCCCGATGCCAACAAGTCGCGGGTCAGATGAGGGTTGCGTAGGAGATAGCAGGAGAGGGTTGCACCGAATGCGTTATCAGGAGATTTGCGCGACACTGGTATCTGCCTCCTTCTCTTCCTGACTGTACCTCTATTACCCGGATGATACGTCGCATCGCAAGAGTTGACAGTCTATTGATAATGAATTGACACTTGACAGATGTTGCTATTGACAATCATTCTGACTATAGTAAAACCGACGCGATAGTACAAAGATTTTTCGTATAACGGGAAGAATAGCGATGAATTATTGTTAATGTAGGTGGAAATGAGGTTAAAGAGAAGTCGAGGGCGAAGTTGCAATTACATCTCTACATGCACGCACATTGTAATCGGAAGTGTGTTGCGCGTCAAGCATCAGACAAGTAAATGTCAAGCAGCTCTTCTTCGCAGAATGTGATCTAAGGACAATCAGCGAGCAGACAGACCCCTTCCTTAATATTACAGCGCAAGGTTGGGGGCGAGAGTAACCAATTGAGCCACTTTCGCCTTGCGATGAGAGCGATAAGCGACGAAATTGCGCTTCTGGTAATAACGCACCCGATCTAAGGCGGCCTGACTATCCAAGACAGGCGCT
>NZ_JBYNRX010000064.1:0-28409 GCF_057785375.1 Roseiflexus sp. | reverse complement strand
TAGGGACTAGGGACTAGGGACTAGGGACTAGGGACTAGGGACTAGGGACTAGGGACTAGGGACTAGGGACTAGGGACTAGGGACTAGGGACTAGGGACTAGGGACTAGGGACTAGGGACTAGGGACTAGGGACTAGAGATCATAACCCACAACCCCTAACCCACAGGAGTTGCTCATGGTGGCGTATGTCGTTCAGCGGCTGGCAGGGCTGGCGTTTGTGTTTTTTCTGGTGTCGATTGTAGCGTTTTTGCTCATGCATGCTACGCCGGGGGGACCGTTCGACGAGCCGAACATGCCGCTGCCGCCTGCTGCAAAGGAAAATATTCTTCGCAAATATGGCCTTGATCAGCCGCTCCACATCCAGTATCTCAGGTACATGGCCAATGCGCTGCGCGGCGACTTCGGATACTCATTCTCCAGCCCGACCGAAACCGTTGCACAGGTCATCGGGCGCACCTGGCCCATCAGTATCACCCTTGGCGGCATCACCGTCGTCGTGGCGCTCGGCAGCGGCGTTCTGCTCGGTATTCTGGCGGCAATACGGCAGAATAGCTTCCTGGATTATGTTGTAACATTCATCGCCACGCTCGGTCTGACGGTGCCTAACTTTGTGATTGCGCTGTGGCTGATCCTGGTTTTTGCGGTTGAATTGCAGTGGTTGCCACTCGGCGGGTGGGGCGACGACTGGCGACAGGTGATTATGCCGATGATCGCACTGGGATTGGGTCCTATGGGCATTGCCACTCGCTACACCCGCGCCAGCCTGGTTGATGTCTTTACAGCGGATTATATTCGGACGGCGCGCGCCAAAGGGCTGGCTGAACGGATGGTCGTGATGCGCCACGCCGTCAAAAATGCGCTCATTCCAATCGTTACGGTTCTCGGTCCGCGTATTCCTGACCTGATCACCGGCACCATCTTCGTCGAAACAATGTTCCGCGTACCGGGCCTGGGCAAATTCTTCGTCGAAAGCGTCCTCGACCGCGACTACCCGATGATCATGGCGCTGATGCTGTTGATCGCCGCACTGTGGGGATTAGTTTACCTGATCACCGATCTGCTCTACACCGTTATCGATCCGCGTGTCAAACTGACCTGAGCCACGATAAGAGAGGTCTATGAGCGCAATTGTTTCGAACCAAGCCGTCACCGCCGTCGATCCGATCATTTCGCGCCCTCCCAGCAATCTCTGGCGCGACGCCGCCATCCGCTTCTCGAAGAACAAACTGGCGATGGGAGCGCTGATCGTCGTCGGGTTCCTGGTGTTTCTCGGCATCTTCGCCGACATTCTGGCGCCGCAGCCGAATTTCGCCCGTCCCATCGACGCGCGCAAGTTCCCCGGCGAGGCGGGATACATTCTGGGCACCGACGATGTCGGGCGCGATATGCTGAAACGCCTGATCCATGGCGTGCGCACCTCGCTGATCATCGGCATCTCGGTGCAGGCGATTGCACTGGTCATCGGCGCGATTCTGGGACTGAGCGCGGGTTTACTGGGCGGATGGGTCGATTTCTTTGTCATGCGGATTGTTGAACTGTTCACCGCTATTCCGCAATTGTTGTTTGCATTGTTCCTGATTTCGATCTTCGGCGGCGGTTTGTTCAATGTTATCCTGGCGATCGCGCTGATCGGGTGGGTTGACATCTGTCGCCTTACCCGCGCCCAACTCTTTTCGTTACGCGAGAAAGAGTTTATCGAAGCCGCGCGCACTCTGGGCATTCCGCCTCTCCAGATTGCCTGGCGTCATCTGCTGCCGAACGCGCTCACGCCCCTGATTATCGCCGTCACGCTTGGCATTCCCACGGCCATTTTTACCGAAGCCGGTCTCAGCTTCCTGGGGCTTGGCATCAATGAGCCAACCGCCAGCCTTGGCAAGATGGTCGGCGCTTCGTTCGCCTACATCCGCGTCTACTGGCACATGGGATTGCTTCCCACCCTCCTGATCGCCCTGATCATGCTCAGTTTTTCGTTCGTTGGCGATGGCTTGCGCGATGCTCTCGATCCGCGGTTGCGGAAGTAGGCGGGTTGAACGCTGCACGGTGCGCGTGGGCAGGCAGAGGCATGCGGTCGGCGCGAATGGGGGCAGGTCTGAGACCTCTTTAACGGTCACGTCTGGCACGGTTTTCATCTTGCGATAGAAGCGATCATCACAGGCGCAGAAACGGTCCACTGCCGCCGCCATCGCCCAATGCAACGCATCAGGCGGATAACACCACCGGCGGGTCTCTACCCATCCCGCCGTTCGCTCTCAGCGCCGGGAGCGCGTGTGCTGCGTCGGCAGTGATCGAGCAGCAAGCAAAATGTGGGATGATATAATGGACTGTACCAAAGTCAACCAGCCATCGTTCACACAGGATCACGCACCGATACGCGAGAACTCAACGCAAGAAGCGTCGGCGCAGTTCTCAGTTCTTGGTTCTCGGTTCTCGGTTCTCAGTTCTCAGTTCTCAGTTCTCAGTTCTCCCCCCCACATATGACACATCCATCGCACAACCGTCGCGGCGAAAGCGAGCGCCTTTCAGCAACGATCCGTTTCCTCGGCAACCTGTTGGGCGACGTCATCCGCGAGCAGGCGGGCGAAGCCGCATTCCAGTTGGTCGAACGCCTGCGGACGCTGGGAAAGGATCTGCGCAACGGCGCACCGGATCGCGCCGATGCCGAACTGGGCACGCTGACATCTCAGATGTCCGTTGCCGAGATCCAGACCGTCATCAAAGCGTTCAACGCCTACTTCCTGCTTGTCAATCTCGCCGAACAGATGCAGCGCATCTGGGTTTTGCGCGACCGCGAGCGAAAACATCCAGACACGCCGCGGTCCGAGTCCATTGCCGCCGCTGTTGCCGAACTCGATGCACACGGCATTCCTGCGGCCGCCGTTCAGGGATGGCTCGATACCGCCTGCATTCAACCGGTCTTCACCGCTCATCCGACCGAAGCGCGCCGTCGCACGGCATTGGAGAAAGTGCGCCGGCTTGCGACGCTGCTCGACCAGCGAACCGGCGATCTGCACGGATTCGCGCTCGAAGAAAACACAATGCGCATTCGTGAAGAGATCGTTTCGCTGTGGCAGACCGATGAAGTGCGGGTTGTCAAACCGACGGTGATCGATGAGGTCAAGAACGGGATGTTCTATTTTGAAAGCGGACTGTTCGACCTGATCCCGCGCCTCTACCGTGAGCTGGAATATGCACTTCGCATCACCTATCCGAATCACGAATGGCGCGTGCCGCCGCTGCTACGCTATGGCGCATGGATGGGAGGCGACCGCGATGGCAATCCCAACGTCACGCACACGGTCACCATTCAGGCAGTTCGTATGATGCGCATAGCCGCTATCGAACAGCATATCGCCGCTATCGAAGAACTCAGCCATCGCCTTGGCCAGTCCGCGCGGCAGGCGCCGGTCAGCAACGAGTTGCGCGCGTCGCTTGCGCGTGACGCCGCGCTCTTTCCCGATGTCGCCGATTTGCTGGCGCGACGCAACCCTTATGAACTCTACCGCCAGAAATGCACCTATATTCGTGAGAAACTGCTCCGCACCCTCGACTACACCCGAACTGTGTCGCTCGACTGGGGACGATCCGACCCGTTGCCGGAAGGCGCCTATTTTAGCCGCAATGATCTGCTCGACGACGTGAACGTGATCGAGCATAGCCTGCGCACCAACAATGCCGCCATCGTCGCCGATGGCGCACTGCGCGATCTGATACGCCAGGTGGAGGTCTTTGGGCTTCATCTGGCGACGCTCGATATTCGACAACACAGTGAACGCCACACTGCCGCGCTCGCCGAAGTCCTGGCAGCCGCCGGCGTCTGCGCCGACTACACCGCACTCAATGAAACCGAACGGATCGAACTGCTGTCACGCGAAATCGCCAACCCGCGTCCGCTCATCCCAACCCATCTCGACTACTCGCCCGATACGGTCGAGGTGATTGCCACATTCCGCGCCGTCGCCGCAATCCTTGACCGTCTCAGTCCCGAAGCCATCGAGACCTACATTGTCAGCATGACGCGCGGAGCAAGCGATGTGCTGGCGCCGCTTCTCCTGGCAAAGGAGGCAGGGCTGTTCCGCCCGTTTCGTTTCAGTCGCCTGAATGTTGCGCCGCTCTTCGAGACCGGCGCCGACCTGGAGAGTTGCGACACGGTGCTCGAGGCATGTCTGCGCCTGCCGGTCTACCGCGATCACCTGGCGCTGCGCGGTCATCTCCAGGAAGTCATGATCGGCTATTCCGACAGCAACAAGGATGTGGGGTACACAGCCGCCAACTGGGCGCTCTACCAGGCGCAGCGCAAACTGCGCGATTTTGGGCGACGCCACGGTATTCGGATGCGCCTGTTCCATGGGCGCGGCGGCGCGATCGGGCGCGGCGGAGGGCCGGCGAACCACGCAATTCTGGCGCAGCCGCCCGGCAGCATCGGCAATCAGATCAAGATTACCGAACAGGGCGAAGTGGTTGCTGATCGGTATGGACTGCCGTTATTGGCACACCGGCATGTCGAGCAGGTGATGAATGCCGCGTTGCGTGCCGGTCTGCTCCAGCGCGATGATCCTCCCGATGAGTGGACGCAGGCGCTTGAACGGCTGGCTGCACGCTCACAGCGCCACTACCGCGCCCTGGTCTATGAGCGCGCCGATTTTGTGCCATACTTCCGCCATGTGACGCCAATAGCCGAAATCAGTCGCCTGAACATCGGCAGCCGTCCAGCCAGTCGCCGTAATACCGAACGGATCGAAGACCTGCGCGCCATTCCGTGGGTGTTCAGCTGGATGCAAAGCCGGCATACCCTGCCGGGCTGGTATGGTCTGGGGTTTGCACTCGAAACATTTGTGTACGAGAAGGATGATACGTCGGGGTCCGCTATCGACCGCATGGCGCTCCTGCAGGAGATGTACGCCAGATGGTCCTTTTTCCGCGTCATGATCGACAATGCCCAGATGATTCTGGGCAAAGCCGATCTTCATATCGCATCGCGCTATGCGGAACTGGCGCCCGATCAGCATGCGGCAGCCGCCATATTTGCCGCCATCCGCGAAGAGTACGAACGCGCCAGCCGGATGATCCGTCAGATTACGCGAACCGAACGCCTGCTCGATAACGCCCTGGTGCTGCAACACTCGATCCGGCGCCGCAACCCGTATATCGATCCGATGAGTTACCTTCAGATCGAACTATTGCGTCGCCTGCGCGCCGCACCCGACACACCAGACCACGGCGCAATCGAAGATGCAATCCTGTTGAGCATCAGCGGCCTGGCGGCAGGGTTGATGAATACCGGCTAACTGATTGAGACGTTGCAATGCAACGTCTCAACCAACACCTCCAGTGCTGATGATCGGCGAACATCGGGCAGCGCCGGCATCACCACACAATGATCGGCAGACCATTGGCAACACTCACACCGGCGGCTTCACGCAGCACACCCAGGCAGCGACGAACCGGGTGTTCCAATTTCACGCCTGCCTGATCCAGCATTCCTTCGAGTTCGACCAGTTCGCGTTGAAGCGCCGTCGATGAACCAAAACTGACCACCGACTCCGTAGTCGGCTCGTCCTCATCATCCGCCGGTTCTTCCTCGATCCAGATCGGCTCCGGAAAATCGACCGGCAGGTAATAGCCGCCTTCACCCTGATGCTTGATCAAGTGCGGGAAGCGTGTCGTTTGTTCATCCTCCCAGATAGCCGCCAGCATTGGGTCGGGTTCTTCATCAAACTCGAAACCTGGCGCCAGCAACGGCGTGATATCCTGACCGTTTTCCAGATACACTGCGATAAGGCGCAGCAGGAAGAGATCGTGATACCGCTCGATGCCGCCTTCCCAGATCTCGACGCCGGGGTTCGCCAGCAGATCGACTTCCACCCCCTCATCACGCAGCAGATTCTGCACGTCGGTTAACCACTCACGTTCCGCCTCGTAACTTTCACGATCCTCGTCAGGGAGGGTGGTAAACATCGACCCGACCAGGAGATCGAGTTCAGTCATACCATTATCAGGCATAGATCTGTATCCTTCACGACAGACAACATGCAATCCAGGAGGTTCTCAGCGATCCCATCGCAACGCAGGTCTGAACGGATGTCCGCCAGCGTCACGGTGTAAACGACGAAGACGTAGTACGTCAGCGCCTGCTCGACATCCTGTTTATTGCGAGTATAGGTGGAGTATACCACATCTATCAGTTTCTGATCATTGACAGTATACGCCTGTTTGAAGTATAGTGGTACAGCGTCCCTGTGAGACGGTCTCTGGCATCTCACCGCAGACGCGCATCTCGATTTCCTCAAAGTGTCCCTTTGCCAGGTTTCAGACATTCCTGGCAACTTTGTTGTACTGGAGGTTTACGTGTCGGCTGACCGCGTTCACTTCTCCTCAACAGCCGAGACGGCAGAGCGTGAGGGCTTTCCGGCCGTAGTGCGCCCGCGCGTACAGCGACCGCGCCGTCGCGACCACCGATGGCTGTGGTTTGCGCTTGCAGTGCTTGCGCTTATCGTGCTGGGGCTTGCAGGTGGTGTGGCGTACATCCATCGGTCGTATGAAGGGCGAATCTATCCGAATATTTCGATCCAGGGCATTGCAGTGGGTGAGATGACGCCAGGCCAGGCGGAGGACGCGCTACGGGCGCGCTATGAAGCGTTCCTCCGTCAACCGCTGATCATCACGTATGGCGACCGCCAGTGGACGCCAACCCTCGACGATCTGGGGATGACGTTCGATTTTCGCGGCGCCGTCGAGACGGCATACAATGCCGGGCGCGGCAATAGACTGATCGATGATGTGCAGGAAATGACCGCAATCTGGCAGCATGGTCTCGAAGTCCCGCTGCGCGTCTCATACGACGAAATGCGAGCCCAGGCGTATCTGGCGCAACTGGCGCGCGAGATCGAGCGCGCCCCCGCCGATGCCCAGGTGCGTTTCGATGGCGAGCAGGTGGCGATTGTCGGCTCGGTGATCGGTCGACAGGTGCTGGTCGATGCAACTCTAACGCAGATATCACAGCAATTGCAGGCGTTTGTGCCTGCCACCATTCCGCTTCAGACCCGTGAATTGCCGCCCCGCCTCGACGATGCCGCCGTCGCTGCCGCACGATCACAAATCGAGACGATCCTTCAGGGTCCGCTGTTGCTGCGGGTGGGGAAAAATGAGTATGAATGGACGGTCAGTGAACTTGCGGATCTGATCATTATCGAGCGCGTTCCTTCGGACGAAGATGACAAGATTGCCGTGACACTCAACCAGAGCGCCATCGAACAACGCATTCATCACATTGCGGTCGAAACCGAGAAACCGGGCACCCGCCCGCGTGTGGCGTGGAACAACGGCAATCTCAAGATTACCAAACCTGGCAAGCCAGGGCTGCGTCTCGATGAAACGCGCGCCCGTGATATGGTGCTCGCCGCACTCACCGGGCGCGACAGAACGTTTGAACTGCCCATGGTCGCCACTGATCCGCCGATCACCGAAGCCAACCTCCATCAACTAGGCATCCGTGAACTGGTGAGCGTCGGCAAAAGCGATTTCACCGGCTCAGCAGCCTATCGTGTGCATAACATCGGCGTCGGTATGCAACTGCTGAATGGATTGCTGATTGCACCTGGCGAAGAGTTCTCGTTCAACAAGAACATTGGGCAGATCAATGCCGCCAATGGATTTGTCCAGGGCGCGGCGATCATTCAAAACCGGACGCAGCAGGAGTTCGGCGGCGGCATCTGCCAGGACTCGACCACGCTGTTCCGTGCCGCTTTCTGGGCAGGATTGCCGATCACCGAACGCTGGGGACATTCGTTCTACATCAGTTGGTACGACAAATATGCTCTCGGTCCCCGCGGGAATGGTCCCGGTCTCGACGCGACGATCTTTACCGGTGGACCGGACCTGAAGTTTATGAATGATACCGGCGCGTGGCTGCTGATCCAGGCGTGGTCGGACCCGAGGACCAGTGTGGCACAGATTGAGCTGTACGGCACAAAGCCTGATCGGACAGTTGATCTGACTCACAAAGTGTATGATCGCACACCCGCGCCAACTGAGCCGGTATTTGTCGCCGATCCCGAAGTGCCGCAGGGTACGATTAAGCACACCGATAAGGCGCGTGGCGGTATGACCATTGATGTGTATCGTCTGGTGGTAGAGAATGGTGTGCCGCGTCCGCCTGAGTTATTCCGCACCCGCTTCCGACCATGGCCCAACATTTATACTCTGAACCCTGCCGACATCGGTCCCGACGGCAGGCCAATCATCCCGTTCCCCCCAGGTGAGCAACCGGCGCAACCCGCACCGCCGCTGGCTGAGCAACCCGCCGAACCGCCGCCACCGCCCGGAGTTGAACCACAACCTGAGCAGAACCCCGGCGAATCGCCGCAACCGAATGGGTAAGAGACGAACAGGGAGATCACCACGCGGCGCTGCCAGCCCGGCGCCGCGCTACTGTCCATCCCATGCTCTCTGGCGGCGCGCTGACAGCCACGAGTTTTCCGTCGCGCCAGGCGGCAAGACCGATAACGACGAGCCAGGCAGCGGCGGTATGCGCCCGACGACGCGCCGTGCTTTCCGCCAGCGGCGCAAGCTGGCGCAACACAGCGGCAATACCGTCGTAATCGAGGCCGCCACGCTCACGAATGGCGCGCAGGACCGAGCGGGTCGGCTCCTGTTCGCGTAACAAACGGCGCAACGCGGTGCTTTGCGCAGAACGATCATATTGGGCAAATGCCCGACCGTAGGGCGTCAGCGGCACCGTCCCGTCCTCCTCTGGCTCACCCACCAGACCGAGCACGCGCGCCGCTTGAGCATAATAGAGACCCTGACGCTGCCCCTTTGCGCCAAGATAGGCGCCGATTGCCTCATGCGTCGTGTGCCCGCGCACAATCGCCTCTGGAACACGCGCCACGTGCCACAACACATCTGCCTGGGGAATGTCGCTCGTTGCCAGTGTGTTCATCTCGTACCTGCATGAAGAGAACTGAGAACCGAGAACTGAGAACCGAGAACTGAGAACCGAGAACCAGATCGGGGTTAGGGGTCACAGGTCAGGAACTCCTTCCTACCCTGCAATCTTCCACCTGAAACGTTCAACGGGTAACGTGCAACGCCTCGCAATGTTGCGGTGCAACGTCGCAACCTTCACACCTCTAACCTTCTTACCTCTTGTATACCACACCGGAACATGTGTGTCAAGATCCAATTGCATACGACTTCGACTATAATGGCGCTATGCCCTCGTTACTGGCCATCGATCTGGGGTTGCGCACCGGCTTCGCTGTGTACGGCGACGACGGCAAACTGCGCCGCTATGGGTCGCACAATTTCGGCAGCGCTGCTCGCCTGCGGCGCGGCGTCGCTGGCGTTCTGGCTGAGCCGATGGACCTGGAATGGGTCTATATCGAAGGGGGCGGACCACTGGCGGATATCTGGATGCGAGAAGCCGGACGGCGCGGCATGGCCGTCCGCGTGGTCAGCGCCGAAACCTGGCGGCGCGCGCTGCTGTACGAACGCGAGCAACGCAATGGCGATCAGGCAAAACGTATTGCCGAGACGCTGGCGCGGCGAGTCATCGCCTGGTCGGGTGCGCCGCGACCGACGGCGCTCCGCCACGACGCGGCTGAAGCAATCATGCTTGGGCTGTGGGGTGTGCTGGATGCAGGGTGGCTGGAACGCCTGCCGGATGATCTGCGTCATTAGATGGGTGCAGCCATGAAGACATCCGCCAATCATTCCTGGCCCGCCGATCTCGATGAGGCGCGCGCCATACAGGAGCAGATACGCTCGCGAGTTATCGCTCACGACGCCTTCGGACCAATCCGCACCGTTGCTGGCGTTGACGCCGGGTATAGCGGCGACAGTGCGCTGGCGGCGGTTGTGGTGCTGGCATTCCCGTCGCTCCAAGCGCTCGATTATGCAGTTGCACGCCGGCAGATCAGTTTCCCGTATGTTCCCGGTTACCTCTCGTTCCGCGAAGCGCCTGCCGTGCTTGACGCGCTTGCAAACCTGCGTATTACGCCCGATCTGCTGATCTGTGACGGACACGGTCTGGCGCACCCCCGGCGCTGTGGCATCGCCTGCCATCTCGGCGTCCTTACCGATCTGCCATCAATCGGGTGTGCCAAATCGCTGCTGGTTGGCGCCCACGCTCCTCTGCCCGATGTGCGCGGCGCATGGACGCCGCTGCGCGATCACGATGAAGTTGTAGGAGCAGCAGTGCGCACCCGACCCGGTGTGCGACCGGTCTACGTCTCCATTGGGCACCGCGTCTCGCTGGAGACGGCAATTCACTTCGTCATGGCGTGCGTGACCCGCCATCGCCTGCCGGAGACCACCCGCGCCGCTGATGCACTGGCGTCGCATGGACGTATTCCCCGATAACGAGAATGTCATTACGGCGCCATATCGTAGTGTCATTCACAGGAGTTGCGCAGTCGCCTCACGGACGAGCCGCATGACGGCTCTTTATTCAGATGCGCCAGAGCGCTCGAATGCGCCACGTACGCTGCACCAGACGCCTGCTGTGCATGATCACAGAGCATTCATCTGGTGCAGCTAGTATGAGGCACACGATTGAAAAAAGCCTCATTTGCCAGGATGGAGCACACCGCGAGGAAACCATGCGCGATCAGTGGGACCATGCTTCGGACCATGCCACGCCAGACGAACGGCATGTCGTGATTGACAATGTTGAAATCCTCGATCCCGAAGAGACTCCGGAAGAAGTAACCTCTCAGGAGTTACTGGCATTGCTGGTGGCGCACTTCGAGGAATCTCTGATCCGAAAAGAACACGAACTGATTGCGCTGCGTCGCAGCCTGGAAGACGCTGAACGCAACGCAGCCGAAATACAGCACACGCTTCAGCAGGAACTGGAGACCGCCAACCAGGTCAGCCGCATCCTGGAGCGCGAGAACCAGCGTCTGACTGCCGAGATCGAAGCGCTTCGCGGTCAGACTGAACCGCAGCACAACCAGCAGGACGCATCCTGGCGCATTCAGGAACTGGAACGCGAGAATCGTCGCCTGATCGCCGAGATCGAAGCCCTGCGCCTCCAGGTATCACCCTCTTCCTTTGCCAATACTGATGGCATTCCAGAGGGCGCTGCGCCAGGGCAGGACGCCGGTTCGGCGGCATCACTCCTTTCCTCCCCCGATACTGATGATACCCTGCTCGAGACCCTGCTGACTCGTGAACTCGGCGCTTTGCCCGTAGAACCGCCCCGCACCGTATCCCAAGCGCGTCGCTTTCGTAAACGCGCCAGTGCGTTGTAATACGTCCATCATCGCTTTTTACCAGATTATAACAAAGTAGTACCAAGGTCACGTTGTGACTCTCCGGGAGTGGGTGCTATGCTATCCTTGCGGCGCCCCGCTGGGCGTCCGAATCAATGTTCTTCGGAGACGCCTATGCAATCCGAGTTGTCTAATGGTCCTCCACCCTACTTCCATTCACTGACCCCTGACCAGATGAGCCTGGTTGCCAGTGCACTCCTCGACATGCAGCGCGCGCTCAATCATCAGACCATCCTTATTGCGCAACTCCAGGACGAACTGGCGGAATTACGACGACACAACGAGTGGTATCACGCACAGTTTGCGCAAATGTTTCGGGTTGTGGCGCGCGATATGCGTGAGTTGCGCGCGACGCTGATCTGTTCTCTGCTCGAAGAAGGACCGATTACTGCCGATCATCTAGTGACCCTGCTGCGCCAGACCCCCAACGACGAACTGGCGCAAAAGATCGGTTCAGGAGCAGTCGGCAGGCAGGCGAATTAGGGGTTAGGGGTCAAGAGTTGGGGGTTTCAGTCGTTGTGTTGGAGTCGTTGGTGCGCTTCGCCTGGGCTTCTTCGCGTTTCTGCCAGAGTTGCTCGACACGCTGACGCAGCCGCAGTAGTGCCTCGCGCTTTTCGTATGGCAATTCCGTCCCTGATCGGACCATACGACGTACAACATTTGCTTTCTCACGGGGGTCAATCTCTTGCTTCATGATACCACCTCGCCGGTTCTTACCTCACGATCAGATCTGGCGGCAGTTCGAACACGACTTCGTCGCCAGGTTGAATGCCACGCATTGCAAACCATCCCTGATTCACTTCGAGCGCGTAGAATGCTGCTCCTTGCGGAGCGTGCTGCGTGATCTCATCGAACGGTTGCATATCTTCGATATTGAGGATGCGCCGTTCCTGGCTGATGAACGCAATCGAAAGCGGAATGCGCGTATTACGCATCCAGAATGAGCCGGTGTAGGGACCGGCGAAGACGAAGAGCATGCCACGATTTTCGGGAAGAACGTCACGGAACATCAGCCCAACGCTCCGCTTCTCCGGCGTGGCGACCACCTCGGCTTCCAGGCGATGCTCACCAATAACAATCTCAATAATCGCGTCGGGAACAACCGTTGCTTCCGGCGCGTTTGTTCCCCCAATCGATGGCGCAACAACCACAACCGTCGGCGCCGGGTACGCTGCTTCTGGCGCCGGGTATGCGCCTGAAGAGGAGGACGCTCCGGCTGTTGGTGAAGGCGCCGTTGTCGCAGCAATCGTCGCGTCGCCGGCGGCAGGCGCCCGGCTACACGCCGCCGCGACCAGTAGCGTCAGAATGAGCCAGAGCGCCGGTGCTGCGCGTCGATATCTGCAAACCATGCGCCAGCGACCCATGGATGCTATTCCCCCGCAGCGCGCGCATATTCGGGCGCTGCGTCGCCGGTGACAATCCGCGCCAGGCGCAGCAGGTCGCTGAACTCGGTGTGGAACGCTTCGACGATTGTGTCTGGATCCGGGACCAGACCGGCATCGACCGCAATACCGATCAACACGTTGCCGGCATAACTGAAGATGCTGACCCCCAAACCCAGATGCCCCGCCTGCGGCACCCAAAACATGATCTGGCGGATCGGGCTGCCTGCGAGATAGATGCGCTGCCGCGGACCGGGGACGTTCGTCATGACAGCCGTCGCCTTGCTGCCAAAGATATCGACGACCAGTTCCACCATTTGCTGTGGCATAACGCCAATGGTGTTGAGAATGCCAAAGGCGATGGCGGCTTCGGGCGAACTCTTAATACCCTCCATACGGCGCTTCAGTTCCAGCAGGCGGTCGAACGGGTCTTCAATCCCCACCGGCAGGTCGAGGAACACCAGGCTGAAATGATTACCGAGTCTGGTGATCGGTCCCGGCGGACGGAGATTGACCGGAACCACAGCGCGGATGTTGAGACCATCGACGATGGCGCCGCGGCCTAGCATATAGCGCCGCAGCGCCCCGGCAATCGCATTCAGGAGCACGTCGTTGATAGTACAGCGAAACATTCCGCCAACACGTTTGACGTCGTCAAGCGGGATCGGCTCTGACCAGGCGGCGCGTTTCTGGACGCCGAGCGCTCCTTTGAACAGTGTCGGCGGATCGGGAGGCATGAAGAGCAGTTTGTTCAACGCCTGCGCGCCGCTAACCCCGGTGCGCGCCACGTCGATCATGCGCGTGGGGTCTTCCAGCAGTTCGCGGCTTCCGTTGACCAGCGCTCCAGCGCTTGCCAGTGTATTGCTCAATGATCGGATGGCCGGCAGCAGGAATGCCTCGATAGGATTGTTATCACCCTCTCTGCGCCCAATGCCAGCGACGGCAGGCGGAACATCGCGCTGCTCATCGGTCAACGAGAGGAGCACCTGCACCAGCGCGATCCCGTCGGCAATAGCGTGGTGCAACCGGCAGAGAGCGGCGCTGCCGCCATTGTAATTTTCGACAATATGAAAGTGCCACAGCGGTTTGCTGAAATCGAGCGGCGTGCTCATCAGATCGCTGACCAGCGCCTGTAACTCACGCTTGCCTCCTGGCGCAGGCAGCGCGATCCGGTGAATATGGGCATGGAGGTTGAAATACGGGTCGAACTCCCATTCCGGCGGCGCATTGGGCGAACGCTCCGATTTGACCCGCATCCGAAAGCGATCAAACACGAGGAGACGCTCTTCGATAACCCGATGGAGCCGTGCAATATCGAGCGGCTCATCAAACATCAGCACGCCGGTGATCATCATCAGGTTTGTCGGATCTTCCATCCGTAGCCACGCGGCGTCGGCGCTGGAAAATGCCTCAGTTCGTCGCGCTGCCATAGTCTGCTCTACTCGCATGTCGCTTCATATCAGCGGATAGACTCGGAAAGCGGCAGCGTGCGCCGCCGCTGCATTATCCTACACTGAGGCGGGCGCAATGTCAACGATGCAGGGTCGTGCAACTTCGTCTTTCTTTACAACGGGCAGGCAGTGATCTATAGTGCGTGAACATGCGAACTGTTCATCAGTGATATCCGCAGGCAGGCGCAGATAAGTACATGGCGGGTAAACCTTGTACAGAGATAAGGGACGCTATGGATGGTCACGAATTAGTTATTGAGATGAAGCTCCTGGAGCGTCGCCTAACTCTTTACGAGGAAAAGTATGGCGTGCTCAGCGCGGATTTTTATACTGCCCTGACAGCAGGTCGGCTCGCTCGCTACGATGATTATGACGAGACCCGCGCTGATTTCAGCCGATGGAAAGGCATTTATGAAACGTGGTTGCGCCGCAAGCGCGCTTATGACGCACAACTGATGCAGCGCAGCGTCGTCGATTCTTTACGGATTCAGCCAGCCTACTAATGACGATTTCTTCAGCCCTTGAGTCACCGGATGCTTATAGTCAGTTCGTAGCAGAGACGCTTAATCGTCCAAGCGTGGAACGCTCTACGGTGGTTGTCTGGTCCAACAGTCGCTCTACAGACGTTGCTGAGGGCGAGGTCTTCTTTGTCATGCTCACTGGCGATCAGTCGGACAAGATGTTCGCGGGTTCGGTTTGCACGGCGCAACGATCCTCAACGCGCGTTGGCAATCCGCCCGGCGGCTGAAGCCGCAGGCTACGATTGCAAAGCCCGCCTGCGCGGGCTTCACCGAGCGATACCGGATGATGTTCTCATACCAAATTGCGGTCAGTCAGACAAGATGTTCGAGAGTTCGGTCCGCAAGGCACAACGGTCAACGCGCACCGGCAGTCGTATCGTGGACGCACGGCTGCGCATTGGCATCAGCAGCCCCGGCGGGGCTTTCACGTGCGGTGAGCACGGCCGAACCGCGTGCTCAGCAAGGGCTTTAGCCCGCAGCGCCCCGGCGTCCCGCTGCGCGCCCCGGCAGTATGACGAATGGCCGCGTATGAGTATCAGTATCGATTCGCGTGGCGAGTAATACGTGCCTGTCAATGGATCGAGGGTGATGGCGTTCCCCTCGATCCCCTCATGTAATCCCGCCGTCTACTTGATGAACTGATTGGTGAACGCCTTTGTCACGTCCACATCGGTTGTCAGCAGTCCGCTCTCGCGCAGAAAGACGTAGGTTTGGCGCCAGTTCGTCTCGTCGCAGAACCCCAGCCCCTCGGTCTTCGTCTTGTCGCTCTGCCAGTACTCCAGCGTCGCCTGGAGCACGGCGCGCTGCAAGTCTTTCGTCGACTGATCGGCGCTCTTGAGTTCGGGGATATAGTCGAGCGCAGTGGTGAATGCGGCGTCAGGATCGGCAATCACATCCGCCATGCCGCGCAGGGTCGCGCGCACGAATCGACGCACCGTGTCGGACTCGCCGGTTATCAGTTGCTCGCTGGTGATCAACCCGTCGGAAGCCAGCTGAAAGTAATCGGCGACACGGATGACATTCACCGGGATGCCCTGCCGTTCGAGCTGGATCGGTTCGTTGTTGCCATACCCCGTGGCCACGGTCACCTTCCCCTCGCTAACCGCTGCCACCTGCGTGAAGCCGATCTCCTGGATATCGACCGCTTCCCGCGGGATTTTCTCGGCATAGAGCAGCGCCAGCAGCCCGACCCAGCTGGCGCCGAAGCGCCCTGGAATGCCAACCGTCACCCCATCGCGCGTCAGGTCCTGCGGCGTGGTGATGTTCGCTTCCGCTTTGCTGAAGAGCACGGAAGGGAAGCGCTGGCTGTTGGTCATCACGGTCACGACCGGCAACCCCTGCGAGCGCGCCAGCAACACCGAGTCGCCCGACGCCATCGCGAACTGCAACGTCCCCTGCGCTACACGCTGCACCACGTCGGTCTCGAAGTTATAGTCGAAGGACACGTCGAGTCCTTCGGCTTCGTAGTAGCCTTTGGCGTCTGCCAGGTAGAAGTGGGCGAACTGGACATTCGGAATGTACGGAAATCCTATCACAACCGGGCGCAGCGCCGCAGACCCGGTCGGCGTCGTTGCGGCGGGCGGCGTGGCCGGCGCTGCGGCTGGCATCGCGCCACAACCGGCCACTATCAGCGCAAACGTCAGCATCAGGAGAACAACCAGGCGTTGCATCGTTATACCTCCCAGGTAATCAACAGGCGTTCAATCATCAGCGCGATCAGGAACAGGATCAGCGTGATGCCCGCCAGCACGGTCAGCGACACGAACATGAGCGGCGTATCGAACAAACCGCGCGCGATGTTGATCAGCGCGCCGAGTCCATCGCGCCCACCGACGAACTCGCCGACGACCGCGCCGGTCGTCGCCAGAGCCAGCCCGGCTTTGACGCCGCCGAAGATGCCCGGCAGCGCCAGCGGCAATTCCACACAGCGCAGCAGATGCCAGCGGTTCGCGCCACTGATCCGCGCCATGTCGATCAACTCGCGCGGAACGCTGCGGAATGCGACAATGGTTGCGCTCAGAATCGGAAAGAAGGTTACAAGCGTCGCCACCAGCACACGCGACTCCATCCCCACACCGACCCACAGCACAATGAGTGGCGCCACCGCCACAATCGGCACCGCCTGACTGGCGGCGAGCAGCGGGGTCAGCACCCGATCAAAGGCGCGCACATGCGCCAGCATGTAGCCAAGCGACAGACTGATCGCCAGGGCGATGCCAAAACCGCTCAGTGCAGCAGAAACGGTGACCGCGATATGGCGCGGCAAGGTTTCGCCTGCAAGTTCCGTCGCCAGGCGCTGGAACACCAGCGTTGGCGCGGGAAGAATGAATGGCGGGTAGTTCTGGATCGTCACCAGGGTCTGCCAGCCAATCAGGAAGATGACCAGCGCCAGTGTCAGGTTCAACCAGACCGGCAGACGCGCGGAGCGTCGGCGTACAGTCCTGGCGGTTATTCGGAGCGATCGGTCGGATCGCAGCGGCAGATGTTGTTCGTTGACCATGAGACACCTCGCATGTGATACGAGGCAGGGGGAGATGGGGGAAGGTGACGGGAGCAGGCTACCGCACACAGATCCGAACCTGCGCCGGCAACAGGCCAGATTGTGTGAAACAATGCCCCGAAGCCACATGGCTTCGGGGCATTGTTGTAGCGAACCAGGCGTATGCGCTGTACGCAACGCCTGATAGGGCCTCTCGCATGATCCGGCGGTTACGCGCGCATAACCGGGATCATGATCAAGAAACTGCCATGCTCGCCGATCTTCTCCCATCCGGACTGTAACCGTCGGCGCCGGATTTGCACCGGTCTCCTGCCTTGCGGCTCGCGGGCTGGTGCAGTGTGCTGCACATCACCACCGATCGGGAATTTCACCCTGCCCCGAAGATCGTGCCCGTAGTATAGCAGTATCGCGCATCATTGTCAAGAAACCTGACGGAAAGGTTTCACAACGAGCGCCAGGGTTCAGCCATGAGCGGCGCGCTGCTGATACAGGCTGGTCAGCGCAGCGCCAATCGCCTGCGGCAGGTCGCCCAGCGCTGCCGGAACGATCGTCAGGAAGCCGCGCTGCGGCGCCCAGAGGTAGGCATCAGCTGTTTCGCGCACGATGCGCAGGTAGCGTTCGCGGAACGCGGCAGTCGTCGCTTCGGGGTCCATCAAGCCGCCGCCGACGACGACATACTGCATATCGAGCGCCATTGCCAGGGTTGCCGCGAGTAACCCCAACGCACGCGCCTGAAAATCGAAAATCTCCAGCGCCAGCGGATCGCCGTGCTGCGCCAGCCCACGCAGACGAAAGGCGCGCTCGCGCATACTGAGCATCGAGGTTGCCAGTTCGTGATCCGGGTAGCGTGGCAATCGCTCTTCCAGCAAATAGGGCAAACCGGAGAGCGTCGTGTAGACCTCAAAGCATCCCCATGTTCGACCGCAGCCGCAGGGGTACGGCCGGGCATCGAGCAGGTGCAGCGGCGCCGGCATATGTCCAGCTTCCATGCCATTCAACGAGTCGCCATCGAGCGGCAGACCGTCGCGCCCGATGTAGGCGCATCCCAAACCGGTGCCCGGCGCCAGCATGACGACGGTTGCATTGCTGTTCCCCCGCACATGCTGCGCTTCGGCGACCCCGCCCATATTGCCGTCATTGCCGAAAGCCAGCGGGATGGGGCGACCGGCGCGTTCCGCCAGAGCGGTACTGAAGGCGCCATACAGATCGAACCCGGCGAAACTCTCCGGCAGGTTCGGCGAGCGACCAAGAACGCCGAATCGCTCATACGGACCGGGGATGGCAAGACCAACGCCGCGCACCTGATCCCATGCCAACCCATACTGCGCGAGATACCCGGTAATCGCCTCGACCCATCCGTGCACCACCGCCGCCGGACCGTTCACCGAACCTGTTGGCTGCTGCAACAGATTGGTGGAAATTACCGTCCCATCATCCCAAACACCACCGATCTTGGAGGTCGTGGCGCCGCCATCGGCGCCAATGTAGACGTATCGTTGCACACTCATAGTCAAACCGGCTTTCCTGTGGATCGCTGAACAAACAGGTTGCACCATTGTAGTCGGTTATGAAGAGATGTCAAAACGAAACCGGCATGCTATACTTGAACCGATGCGTTTCTCGTGGGGCGGAGGATTGATTGAGCGCGCGCTGTCCATTCTGTGGCGCAACGGTTATGCCACGATCGCGGTTTTGCCCAACGTGCGGGCAAGCGCTGCCGCAATCGCCGCCGTTGCAACGCCCGGCGCTGCCACCGGCGGAAACCGATGACCCGCCTATCGAAGGAGCGCTGCGATTCGACCGTGCGCACGGTAAACGTTTGCAGATCAGCGACAATACGCTCGATCTGCGTGAACTGATAAACGTGGTAGAATCGAGCGTGCAATGGTGGAAGCGCGGGCTCAACAGCAGCGATGCCGTCACCCGTGAGCAGGCAGCGCGTGCGATTGATGAACTGTCGCAGATTATGCGCAGTCTGTCGCAGCAACTGGCGCAGGGGCGCACTACCATCCGCGTTACCAGGCGACTGCCTGCACTGCGCACGTTCAATATCGCATGCCCATCATGCGGCAGCGGTAATCGAGCCGGCGCACGTTTCTGCCAGCGATGCGGCGCATTGCTCGACGCCACGCCACACTATGGAGTCGGACCTGTGCAACCACGCACGTTCACACTTCAGATCGTCGCGCGCACCGATACTGGTCGGGTGCGCCAGCAGAACCAGGATGCCGTGTACACCGGCGAGATTGACCTGCCTGATCGACAGAAAGCGTACCTCTGCCTGGTCGCCGACGGAATGGGCGGAGCGGCGGCGGGCGAGTGCGCCAGTCATCTCGCCGCCGATGTGAGTCGCGCCTATCTTGAACGCGAGTCGGTCAACCACCCGCTGCCAACCGATGAGACGTGGCGGGCATTGCTGCGGGACGCCGTGCGCGCCGCCAATCGCCGGATTTATGATGTGGCGCACGCCGACGCTGCGCGCCGCGGGATGGGTACCACGCTCACGATTGCCCTGATTGTCGGCGACCGGTTGCATATCGCGTCGGTCGGCGATTCGCGCGCGTATCTGCTGAACCTGAACGGCGTCACCGACGATGGAGCGTCTGCCGCGCAGTTGACGTCTGACCATAGTCTGGTGGCGCGCCTGGTTGACATTGGTCAGTTGACGCCAGAACAGGCGCGCACTCATCCGCAACGCAACATTCTCTACCGTTCCATCGGAACCGATCCGTCGGTCGATGTCGATACCCGTTCCGAAGCGCTCGAACCGGGAGACATCGTCCTGCTCTGCTCCGATGGGCTGGTCAATCATGTCCATGATGAGGAAATCGCTCAGATCGCCCTGAGTGACCCGGACATTGATCGTGCAGCAACCCACCTTATCAGCCTGGCGAACGAGCGTGGCGGGCGAGATAACATCAGTGTAGTGATGGTGCGTATCGAGGGCGGAAGACGGTCGTCGTTCGGATGATAATGCGTATGCGATCATAGTGTGCCTATGCCTCTTATTTGCCAATCGTGCGGCGCACTCAACCGCGACAATGCCCGCTACTGCCTGCGCTGCGCTCAACCGCTTACAGCCGAACGCTCGTCGTCCGACGATGATACCTGGCTGGCGGCGCGATTATTCGCCGTTCCTGCCGGTCCTCTCCCAACCGTTGCAGAGCACACCACGCCGTCCCACGAACCGCCATCATCGTCCACATCGGGTCCTGCGTCTCCGACGCATTGCGATAAGGAGCATGCCATGGAAGCGCCGTCTGCCGCTCCGGGAGAACCCAAACTATTTGCGGGTCGCTACGAAATCATCGCTCTGTCCGACGACGAGATCGAGGCGCTTGATCGCCAGCCATGGCGGCGGTGCTGGTCGTGCGATACAACCCTCAACGAACCGGGAGAGGCATTCTGCACGCAGTGCGGCGCGGCGCTCGACGGTCGTCGCTACCGGGGACAGATCACGACAGGCGCGACGACCGGTCTGGCGCTTGTGCCACAGATCGCCGATGCCGACACGCTCGCCTTCTTTCCTTCCATCTGGGATCAGGTGAGTGATGGTGATCAAACGCTGACGCTTACTCCCGCAACGCCGCCAACGTCGCTCACACTGCCGCTCAGCGAACTCGAAGCCTTCTTCATCGGGCGCGATCTGGCGCGTCTAATGACGTTGCTGCACGAGCAGGGCTTTGCACTCGGCGCCATCGAGCCGGAGGATCTGGACATCACAGCAACCCATGCAACGCGCCTGCGGAAGGTGCGCAGTTTGCACCGGGCAGATGGAGAAGACGCCGCAACCGATCTGTTGCACCTGGCGAATCTCCTCGAAGCGCTGACAGCAACCCCGCGCACCACCCGGCGCCTCGACGAGAACGATGCAACGCGCGATGCC
Source organism: Roseiflexus sp. (assembly GCF_057785375.1). Taxonomy (NCBI): domain Bacteria; kingdom Bacillati; phylum Chloroflexota; class Chloroflexia; order Chloroflexales; family Roseiflexaceae; genus Roseiflexus; species Roseiflexus sp. The sequence continues at coordinate 7,396 of NZ_JBYNRX010000064.1, read as the reverse complement.
GCACCGCCTCTCGCCGATATGCTGCGCGAAATCCGTACCGGACAATTGACCGATCCGGCTGAACTGGCGCAGCGGTTCGATCTGATCATCGCGTACCATACTGCGCCAACACCGCTGCGGGTACGGTTCGGTGCCGCCACCGACACCGGCCGCGTGCGCGACCTGAATGAGGACAGTCTGCTGGCGTTCGACCTGCGCCTGATCCGCCAGAATCAACCGCGTGTCTGGAGCCTGTTCATCGTGGCTGACGGGATGGGCGGGCATAGCGCCGGTGAGGTGGCGTCGGATCTGGCGCTGCGCGGCGCGCTGGAACTGGTGCAGCGCGAATATCTTGCGCCGACGGTGGATGCCGACGCACAGGACAAGGAAAACACGCTCCGCGATATTGTGCGACGCGCCGTCCTTCAGGCGAATGACTACGTCATGCGTGAAGCACGCAGTCGCGGAAATGATATGGGAACAACCATAACCCTGGCGCTGGTCGCCGGTGATCGTGCCATTATCGGCAACGTTGGCGACAGTCGAACGTATCTGTTGCGGGAGGGAAAACTGCGGCGCATCAGCCGCGACCACTCGCTGGTGCAGCGCCTGGTCGATCTCGGACAGATCACACCTGATGAGGTCTACACCCACCCGCAACGGAATGCGGTGTTGCGTTCGTTGGGAGACAAACCCAATATCGATATCGATGTCTTTGTCGAACGGTTGCGTCCAGGGGATGGGCTGCTGCTCGCAAGCGACGGGTTGTGGGAAATGGTTCGTGACGAGCGAATGGCGGACATCATTGCCGCAAACCCCGATCCGCAGGCGGCGTGCCGGGCGTTGATCAACGCAGCCAACGCCGCCGGCGGCGACGATAATATCGCTGTCATTCTGGCATTCTTCGAGTCGTACTGAATAGATTATGCGATGTCCTTTCTGTAATGCACTCAATGACGACGGCGCACCGTTCTGCGTCGAGTGCGGCGCCCGACTGTCAGGCGTCCCTGCATCGTCATCGCAGTCTGCACCACCCGGCGCCATACCGCAGCAAACGGTTCTTCAGGGGCGCTACGTCATCGAGCAAAAACTGGGGCAGGGCGGCATGGGCGCCGTCTATCGCGCGCGCGATCTGCGTCTCAGCACGGTGACCTGGGCAATCAAAGAGATGAGCCAGGCGCAAGTTACCGGACCACTGGAACTGCAAGAGGCGCGCGCGGCGTTCCAACGCGAAGCCGAACTGCTTGCCGGTCTCTCACACCCCGGACTGCCGAAGGTGGTCGATCACTTCGAGCAGGATGGCAAGGCGTATCTGGTGATGGAGTTCGTGCCTGGCGACTCGCTCCTGGCTATTGCGCGTCGTGAAGGTCTTCCCTTCGCCTTACCGCGCGTTCTCGACTGGGCGCGCCAGATCTGCGATGTGCTGGACTATCTCCACAACCGACCCACGCCCATTATCTTCCGTGACCTGAAACCGGCAAATGTGATGCTGACGCCCGATGGTCGTATCAAACTCGTCGACTTCGGCATTGCGCGCATTTTCAAACCCGGCAAGGAACGCGACACACAGGCATTCGGCACGCTGGGGTACAGCGCTCCCGAACAGTATGGGCAGAGCCAGACCGATCCGCGCGCCGATATTTATTCGCTCGGCGTGCTGCTGCATCAACTGTTGACCGGCTACGACCCGACACGCACGCCGTTTTGGTTGCCTCCCGCCAATCAAGTCAACCCCGCAATTCCGCAACACATCTCCGACGCGATTGCGCGCGCGGTCAATGCCGATCCCAATGCGCGGTTCCACGATGTACGCGCCTTCTACCAGGCATTGACGAGCAATCAGCAGGTTATCCTTCAGAAGGACGCGCCAACCGAGATGGCGTACCCGGGGATGGCAGTCTCTGGCGCCGTCAGGCAAACGACGCCGATCTCATCGTCTCTCCCTGGCAGTGCGTCAGCGCAACCGCTTTCTGCGCCATTGCCAACCACCGGCGTCGCCAATGCCGGTCGCTGGATCGGCATTTTCAGTGTGCTGCTCATGGGGTTCGCCACGATCCTCGTTGTCATTAGCGCCGCAACGACCGGCATCGACAGTGAACTGGCCGACGCCGGCTATGTGATAGCATTCCTGCCGTTCGCCACCGGACCGCTCGCCTTCCCGCTCGGATTGATCGCGCTGCTCTCGCCTGCGACCCAGCAGACGATCAGAGGGCGCCAGCATGCTATCGTTGCTGTTGCAACCGGATTGGTGACCGGTCTGTTGTGCTGTGGCATTTTTGTGCTGGTGGGAGGGACGAGCAGTTAGGCAGTTGCCGGGCACGCTCGAGTGGGCGAGCCAGATCTGTTTGGACGAATGCGCGAGGAGAGCATGATGAACACAGGGGTCACGCTGACGTGCACGTGGGGGCGCGCGCCGCTGGTTGCCAGCGCATCGCCGCAGGTGGCATATCTGCTCGTGGAAGCGCAGGCGTCGACGGTCGCCGAAAAAGCGCCGCTCAACTTCTGCCTGGTGCTCGACCGCTCCGGGTCGATGCAGGGCGCGAAACTTGCGGCGCTGAAGGAGGCGACAAAACGGGTCATCGACACGCTGACGCCGCAGGATATTGTTGCGATTGTGCTGTTCGACGACACGGTGCAGACGCTCGTGCCCGCAACGTTCGCCACCGACCGCGATGCGCTCAAAGCGCAGATCGATGCTATCGAGGAAGCTGGCGGCACCGCCATGTCGGGCGGGATGGCGGCCGGCATTGTGGAACTGCGCAAGAACCATGACCCCGGACGGGTTGGCGCTATGCTGCTGTTGACCGACGGACAGACGTGGGGCGATGAGGATCGCTGCCGTTCGCTGGCGCAGGAACTGGCGCGCGACAACGTGCGGGTGACGGCGCTCGGTCTTGGCGCAGAATGGAACGAGAAGCTGCTCGACGACATCGCCGAAGCCACTGGCGGACTGTCGGATTACATCGCCGATCCGGCGCAGATTACGACGTTCTTCCAGCATGCGGTGCGCGCAGCGCAGGGCACCGTGGCACAGGACGCGCGTCTGCTGCTGCGGTTGGTGCGTGACGCAACGCCACGCGCCGTGCACCGCACCAGCCCGATCATCGCCAACCTTGGCTACCAGCCGATTGGCGATAGCGAAATTGCGGTGCGTCTGGGGACTATCGAGACCGATGCGCCATCGAGCGTTGTCATTGACATGATGGTTCCGGCGCGCGAAGCAGGGAGTTTTCGGATTGCGCAGGCTGAACTCCACTACACGCCGGTTGGCGGTTCGGAGCAGGTGATCAAACAGGATGTTCTGCTCGAATTCGTCACCGACCCGGCAAAAGCGGCATACGACCCGCGCGTGATGAACCTGGTCGAGAAGGTGACAGCGTTCAAATTGCAGACACGCGCGCTTTCTGAAGCCGAGGCGGGCAATCTGTCGGGCGCCACTCAGAAACTGCGCGCCGCAGCGACGCGACTGCTCGATCTGGGAGAACTCGAACTGGCGCAAAAAGTCTCCGAGCAGGCGGAGCAACTCGATCAGGGTCAGGCGATGAGCGCCGAACGCCAGAAAGAACTGCGCTACGCCACCCGGCGCCTGACGCAAAAACTGGAAGAATAGCCTCTTGAAGCATGTGGAGGATTGGGAATGATCACGTGTCCAACGTGCGGCGCTCTCAACGAGCCGGGGAACCGTTTTTGCGAGCAGTGCGGCGCACGACTCGAACCAAGTGGACCTGTTCCATCGGTATCAGCGGCGCCGCCTGCCGCGACTCCTCAGATCTGTCCGTCTTGCGGCGCCCAGGTGCTTCCCGGGCAGGCATTCTGCGAAGAGTGCGGCATACCGCTGACCGCGACACCGCCTGCCAGCGTGGAGGCAGCGCCGGTCAGCATTGATGCGCCAACCCTGATGGCGGCGCCGGCGATGCCGGTTGCAGGTTCGATCTGCCCGGCCTGTGGTCACCAGACCATGCCCGGCGATCGGTTCTGCGATGCGTGTGGCGCGGCGCTTGCGCCGGCGCCGTCGATTGCCGACACGCCTACCGCCGCAGCGCCCGCAGCGCCATGGTCTGCTCCTGCGCCCGAAGTCGCTCCACCAGCGTCTTTCGAGCCACCTATGCCCACACTGATCGAAGCAGCGCCGCCGCCGATCCCGCCGGCTGCGCCGGCCGCGCCTGTCGCGCCAGAAGCCCCTGGTGAACCACCGGTCGAAGCGGTTGCGCCCCCGCCGCCGCCTGCCCCGACAGCCCCTGCAATTGATGCGCAGGCGGAGTATGAAGCGAAACGCCAGGCGCTGCTCGATGAGATTGCGCGACAGGAGCAGATTGTTGCACAACTCGAGCAGATACAGGCGACGTTTGGCGCGGCGACGCCCCACGCTGTGACCCTGGCATTGGATGAAGCGCGTGAGGCGCGGGCAAAGGCGCAAGCAGAACTCGACGCACTGCAACCGCCGCCGCCGCCTGTTGATCCGGCCGTCGTTGCTGCGCTCAACGACGAGATTGCGCGACAGGAGCAGATCATTGCGCAACTCGAGCAGATACAGGCGACGTTTGGCGCGGCGACGCCCCACGCTGTGACCCTGGCATTGGATGAAGCGCGTGAGGCGCGGGCGAAAGCGCAGGCGGAACTGGCAGCGCTCGGCGTCGCTGCGCCGGCTGCCGAAGCGTCTGTACCAGCAGCGCCGCCGCAGCAGCAAGTTGTTGCTGAACCTGCTGCGCCGCCAGCGCCGGTCGCTGAACCTGCGGCGCCGCCACCGGCGCCGCCGCCAATCCCGCCGGCTGTACCATTGCCGTTCACTGCGCCGCCCGTGTCCAATACGGCTGTGACGGTGACCGAGCCGCCTGCGGATGCAGATCTTCAGGCAACCGCTGTGACCGTGCTGGCGCCGCCGGTCGGTGCGCGTCTCGTGTTTGACGACGGACAGGGGGAAATCCCCATTCCAATGGACAAGGCGGAGATCACGATCGGACGCGAAGACCCGATCAGCGGCATTCACCCGGAGATCGACCTGACCCCCTTCGGCGGCGAAAGCGGTGGTGTGAGTCGCCAGCATGCGCGCCTGATCCACAGCGGCGGGCAGTGGTCGATCGTCGATCTGGGCAGCACAAACTATACGCGGGTGGATGGCATGCGGATCGAACCCGGCGCGCAGCACCCGCTGAAAGATGGCGCACGCCTGCAATTCGGGGGCCTGACGATGACGTTCAGGGTGTGACGAGATGACCGTCACCCAGCGAGCGTAGGCGGAGTGTCCAGGAGCGTGTCCCGCGGCGGTGGGCAGCCGCCGCACGCGGGGCGCAGTGGTGCAGATGACCGTTACCCAGGGAGCGTGGGCGGAGCGTCCCGGAGCGTGTCCCGCGGCGGCGAGCGCTCCCCGCGCGCAGGGTGCGTTGGTGTGGGTGACGGTCATCGCCAGGGATCAGGGCCACACTCGCACCTGGAAAGTCGCGATTTCCCGCGCATCGCTGCGGTCGATATAGACCTCAATCTGCCAGTCGCCATCCATCGAGAAGAGCAACCCATCAGCGCGGTAGCGGCCATCCGGCAGCGGCTGGGCAATGACCTCCGGCGACGCCATGCCGTGCTGCCGCATCATCGGCACGATGCTGACCGACTCGATGGGTCCGGGTTGCACTCCTTCACGGCGCTCAATGGTGACGATGGCAGGATGTTCTCCCATGCGCCGCTCTTCGAGCGTCAGGGTCACATTGTAACTCAGAGTCTGCACGGTCAATGGCCCGTCCGTTGCGCACCCGGAGAGCAGCACCGGTATGAGGAGCAGGATCGCTCCCAGAGGACGAAGGCGTACTGTTCGATGGAACATGAACCAACCCGTCTATTTTGCCGCTTCTACGTCGAGCGTTACCGGAACCGTAATGACCTGACCGGCGCGGCGGAACTGGAACCACGCCTGGTAGATGCCAGAACGCGGGAAATTATGCACGAAGCGCAGTTCGGGTCCGTAGCGCAGCGTACTGCCAGGCGCAGCGATTGGCGCAGCAGCGTGAATGTGGCTGAATAGCGCCTCACTGACGTGCCGCATCATCAGATGCCCGCCCATCCCCAACCAGGGTTCCAGATCACGCACCGGACCATTCGCATCACTCACGATCACCGAGAGGGTCGTCAACTGGCCGCTGCGCAGCGGTGCGGGTTGCGCGCGCACCTCGACGGTCAGATCACCTATCGAGCGCACCCCCAATCCAGACGCAGGCGGCGGGGCGGTGTCGATCTGCACCTGCCTGCCGACCGCAAAGCGCCCCGTGACCACCTGCAAACTGCCGCCGTGCCGCATGAGTTCGGCATACGCGGTGTATGTGCCAGGACGATCGGGGATCAGGGTGACCGCATACACTCCTGGCGCGATCCGGGCAGGGTGCATATGCGCAAAGAACCCGCCGCTGTCATCAACGACGGCGAGGTGCAGCAACGCATCGTGGTGCGGCGAGAGATCATCGGCAGGCAGGCCGGTAGCGCCATCGCGCAGGTCGAGGGTCATCACGAGCGGCGCGTTGACATCCGGCGTCTGCGGCTCGGTCGCCAGCAGCAGGTTGATGTGTGGCGCGCCGCCGCCGTATATCGGAACGGCAGGCGTCGTCTCCGCCTGAAGCGGCGTGAATTGCAGCCAGGCAAGCACGGCTGACGCCGTTGCCGCAGCAAAGGCGGCATAGTTCAACAAGCGAAGCGCGCCAGCAAAGCCGGGGCGGGTATGGCGCCCGCCGGCACCGACAGCAGCGCCTGCCAGCAGGCTGACAACCAGCACCCCCAGCGCAACCGCCAGCGGAACGGTGGTTGGCGGCAGCGGCGGCTGAAACACCGTCACAGGAATGCGCATGATCCCCTCGCCGGGGGCGCCGCGCGCAACGATTTCGACCTCCCAATCGCCGGGGGCATCGATGTCGAGGCGGGTGGTCACGCTGAGCGCGCCGTTGAGACTCAGCAACGCCGCCGGTTTTTCGGGGAACGGGCTACCGTAGCGCGTCAGGCGCATCTCGAAGACCTCGGGCAGCGGTTCGCCGTCGGGAACGATATCGACCAGGAGCGGTCCGGGAAGGGCGGGGGGGATGGTCATCGTGACCGCCAGTTCATAGGGACCGGCATCCATCACGATTGTCTGGACCGGACCGGCGTCGCCGACGTGCGCCGAGGCGGACGGCGCAGCAGCCAGCGTCAGGAGCGCGAAGAGCGCACCGGCTGCAAGCCATCGTCGCGCTTGTGAACAAAAGCACAACATAGTGCTGATATAGTACCACAGATTTACGGTATTCGCACACACCGAGCTGGAGCAGGTCTGAGACCGGACCCGCCGGATTCTGTTGCGCCAGGCGGGGCGCAGACCGGACCCGACGGATCCCGTCGCGTCGGGCAGGGTGGAGACCAGACCCGACGGATCCCGTTGCACCGGGCGGGGCGCAGACCGGACCCG
>NZ_JBYNRX010000063.1:0-33359 GCF_057785375.1 Roseiflexus sp. | reverse complement strand
TCAAGACCTCGCGCAGCGCGTGGTTGCGCTGCGGGGCGTCTTCGGTCATGAAGGTCAGGGAGGGAGCGCGGCGCCTGAGCCGGTCGAAGCGACGAAGGCCCGCTCCTCGTCGCTCACATCGCTGGGATAGGGTTGACGTGTCATACTGAAATCATACCACGTGTATCTCTGAAGTGCATAACAGGCTCTAACCCCGGCTCTGGTATAATATGCCCGGCAATCGTGACAAGTTTGATGGAGGGCGCAGGCATATGTCAGGTCTGTTCCAGCGCATCGCCGATGCAGTCTACCGCGAATATGATCGACGCATCAAACGCGCCAGCCTGATCACCGAATATGGCATCGCGCATCACCACAATCACGAGGAGGTGCACGCCGATGACAAGGCGGAGATCATGAACCTGTCGCCCGGTGCGTCGGCGGATGCCGATCACGTCCATCCGGCGGCAACGAACGCACAAGACCAAGCGCCGGTCGAACATCTCGAGATCGAACCGCTTGCGACTGATAGCGAGGCTGAACACCCTCCTGTGGCGGCTGCGGAAGAAGAGATCGAGGCGGAAATCATCAACGCCCCTCCAGGTGCGCCGATCCCGCGTGAGTAAGAGGCTTCCGAAAATTGCACTACTGAAGTGCATCCGCGTAGGCGAAGGCATTACCTTCACCTACCCAACGAGTTTTTCTGGATAGGCTCGCGTGCTCAAGAGCGAGACATTGTTCCCCTGACTCGCTCAGGAATCGGCGCTGTGCGGCGCTTCGCCGATCACCCTCAAAAACAGCTCGACCACGTCGGGATCAAAATGCTTTCCCGCCTGTGATCGAATGTAGTCGAGCGCCTCTTCTCGCCGCCAGCGTGGACGGTATGGACGATCGGACAGCAGGGCGTCCCACACGTCCGCTACAGCGAAGAGGCGGGCTGATAGCGGTATCTGCTCGCCCTTCAGACCACGTGGATACCCCGTTCCGTCCCATCGTTCGTGATGGCAGTAGGGAATATCGAGCGCAGGGCGCAAATATTCGATCGGAGAAAGCATGCTATACGCATAGTTCGGGTGTTTGCGCATCATTTCCCATTCGTCTTCTGTCAGCGGCTCGGGCTTGCGCAGAATGGCGTCGGGAACGCCAAGTTTGCTAATGTCGTGCAGCAGCGCCCCACGGCGGATATGCGCAATCTGTTCATCGCTTAGACCCGCCGCGCGCGCCAGTTGCACCGTCAGTTCCGTGACCCGTTGCGAGTGTCCTTCCGTTTCCCGGTCACGCAGGTCGAGCGCCTGCGCCCATCCCCGGATCGTCGCTTCATATGCCAGGATTATTTGCGCATTCGAGCGCTGCATCGTCTCGAACAAGTCAATGCTATCAATTGCAATGGCTGCCGGCACCGCCAGCGTTTCCAGAAAGTCAAACCAGTCCTGATCGAGATCGAGTCGGCTGCGGTGAAAAAGTTCCAGCACTCCCTTCACTTGCCCCTTGGCGATCAAGGGAACGCCGCAATAGGTCACGAACGTTTCGTATTGCAGAATAGGCGTGGAGGTGGATTGGGCGGTCTCCTGAAGGTCGGCAATGAACATCAACCGTCGGTCGAGAGCGACGCGACCGGCATACTCTTCTCCAGTGTACAGCCTCATTTGCTGAAATGGAAAAGATTGAAATCCGCGCCCTGCGGCAAATGTGAGCGTCTGCGTATATGGATCGAGCAACAGGACGGCAGCGGCGTCTATGTGCAAATGCAGCGTAACCTGCTCAAGCAAAATGTCGAGCACAATGTTCATATCGAGGGAGGAAATGATCGCCCAGTCAATTGTGCGCAGGGCGCGCAATCGTCGAATATGGAGGTGTAATCGCTGCTCTGCGCGCACTTGTTCCGTAATATCTTCGATCGCCAGCAGGATAAATTCATCGGAGTGTTGCACGCGGCGAGCGTTGAGCAGCATCGTGCGCCGCCCGATATGCTCGAAATCGTGCGTGACCTCGTATCCATCAAAATGGGTATTTCGCGGCAAGATCTCCTCCAGCAGTCGCCGCAGTTCGGGAATATCCCACTGGGAGTTGCCAAGTTCGTAAATGCGACGATCGAGCGTTTCGGCGGGATTCGTGTGAAACAGCTGATAAAAGGCGCGATTGGCTGAGACCACGCGCAGGTCGCGGCTGAGGACGAGCAACGGTTCGCGCACGGTGGCAATGATACTCTCAGCGAATGCGCGCGCCTGACGGGTCATGTTGAGAGCGGCGCGCGCGGCGGTCTGGTCGTGAAAGATGAGAATAACGCCGATAATATCGCCGGTTGTTGTCCGGATCGGGGCGCCGGTATCGCCAATCGGAATGGCGCTTCCATCGCGACGGATCAATACTGTGCGCTGACTCAAGCGCACAGCGGCGCCTTCACGCAAGACTCGCGCAATCGGACTTTCGAGCGCAGCGCCAGTTTCCTCGTCCACGATCCGAAAGACCTGGTCAAGCGAATGTTCTAACGCCTCGGACTCAGCCCATCCGGTCAGGCGTTCGGCAGTGGGATTCAGCAGACTGATGCGCCCGTCGGTGTTTGTGACAATAACGGCATCGCCAATGCTGCGTAATATATTGCGCAAATAAGCCTCACGTAAGAGAAGTTCATCGTAAAGAGCGGATAACTCGCGCCGGGTCATTCTTCGTTGTGATGATCCGCCAGATGTGCTTCCGGGCATGTGAAGGTCCTTCCTGGCAGTGACATCGTCCCTGTGTTGTAAGCAGTTGCCGTGCGACAAGCCGGCGCCTGAAAGATTTCATGCCCTGTGGAATCATTTCCTCCGAACAGCGCGCGCATGGATCACTGCGTCATTTTGCCGGCAACGACCTGCCATAGGACATTATATCACCGGGAAAACGGTCTATTCCGCGCATGTGGGTGCGCGGGTCGGGTCGTCACCCGGCATGCGATGCGTCACGCTGCTGCTCCATGCGCGTGAGCGAGAGGTCCGAGTCGGAGTTATCAGGCGATAGTCTACTCTACTGCCTGACGCTGATGACCATGGACAACATAATCCGGCATGCGCGCTGCGCCCGGCGGCTGAAGCCGCAGGCCACGGTTGCGAAGCCTGCCTTTGCAGGCTCTACCGGATTTAACACGGGGTGTGCCGCTGTCGAGCCACGGTTGTATGTGACATGACAACAGGCAAGGATGCTCTTCCAGGCATCAGCATTCATGTTGCGCCTCGATCCGAATCAACGCGGTGTTCGCCAGCAGACTCTGCCGTGCGCTGGACGACGCTTTGCGCTTCCAGCGCAGTGATGCGCTGTTCGAGAGCGATGCGTTCAGCGCGTAAAACGGCGATTTGCTGCTGCAAAGCGAACAAATGCGCCTGCAATCGCATCTGTTCGATGTCACGGAGACGCATATCCAGCCGCCGTTCCTTCTCGGTCAAGGCATCGAGCACACGCACAACCGCTCCGTGAAACTCGCTGATGTGCAGCCACTGCGGGAGGCTGTACCACCACGTTGCCCGGCGCACCAGGCGTTGAAAGGCATTGATCGCCGCTGCCAGCCCCGGACGGTTCGACTGCACGATGCGGTGGGGATCGACCGACCAGATGGCGCGCGCAATCGCCAGATTATCATGCAGATATGTGTCTGTCGGATCGGCGGGGGCAGCCGGCGAACCGGCGCCGGGCGCCGGTGGTGTTCCGGTGTCGCCGGTTTCCAGCGCGCGTTCGACTGCCGCCATCAGCGTCAGCGCATTGTCGCTGTCGGAATTGACCCAATAAATCGCCATCGTCGCCTCGCATATCGTTCAGCGCGCGCCTGATCATAGACTGCCAGTGTCTCGCGGGCGGCGCGCTCCCAGGAGAACTGCCTTGCACGGGCAATGCCGGCGCGTTGCAACCGCCGCGCCAGATCCTCATTTTCCAGCAGCGCAACAATCTGGCGGGCAATATCATGCACATCATACGGATCGCAGTACAATCCGGCATCACCAACCACTTCCGGCAGTGATGAGGTGTTTGCCACAACTACCGGCGTCCCTGAAGCGAGCGCCTCCAGCGGCGGAAGTCCAAACCCTTCGTACAGCGAAGGATACACAAAGAGACGCGCACCGGCGATCAGCGCCGGCAGATCATCATCGGGGACACGCCCTAAAAAGCGGACCAGTCCGGCAACGCCGGCTTGTTCCGGCGCGGCAAGGATCGCTTCATACTGCCAGCCATGGCCGCCGGCGATGATCAAAGGCGGCAAACGGCGCTCGTTTGCGGCATACTGCGCACGCAACGCAGCATAGGATTCAATGAGCCGGATATAGTTCTTGCGCGGCTCAAGCGTGCCCACGCTCAACACGTACTCGCCGTGCACCAGATGATACCGCGCCAGGATCGGACGTGTTTCATCCGGCGCATGCGGTCGAAAGCGCGCATCGGCGGCTTCGTACACCACGCTGATTCGCTCGGACGGAATGCCCAACTCGCTCATGATGTCGCAGCGGGTCGCTTCCGATACCGCGATGATCCGGTCGGCGCGGTCGTGCGCGAATCGCTCCTTGAGAGCATGCAACGCAGCGTTCTCTGCAACGTGCATCTCAGGAAAGCGTCGGGTGGTCAGATCGTGGATCGTCAGCACGGTCGCAGCGCCAGGCGGAGCATAGGGCAGTTGATCGGCAGCGTGAAACACCTCGACGAACCGCGTTGCCCCCCTGAGTTCCAGCCCCATCTCAACAATTGATAGACGCGCCCAGATCGGATCGAGGGCATGGTCGATCTTCTCAGCAAGGGTGTGCGCAATACCAGAACGCAACGCAGGCAGTGCGCTCAGGTAGCCGCGCCGGATGCCAGGACAGCGCACGACCCGCACATTCGGCGCATCGAGCGCCTCCAGCGGCGGCATCGAACGACCGGGGTTGAGCGGCAGTACGTCGATCAGCGTGAAATGGCAGTCGCGCCCCACACGCACCAGATGGTTGAGCAGTGACCGATGATAGGTCAGAACCCCGGCTTGAGCAATACGCAGGAGTGAGATGTCAACACCGATGTGCATCACCCAATCGCTTCCAGGCGCTCGACAATCTTCGCTGCAGCATGCGACCACGTCCAGCGCGCAGCGACTTCTGCAGCGGCGCGGGCGCCAACGGCGCGCGCTTCGTCGGGATGCTCGTAGACGTAGCGCATCAATGCGCAGAGATGGTCAAAATCAGGTTCAGCCCAGCGTAATCCCCGGTAGTACGGCGCACGCGCTTCCGCCGGAATAAGTCCACGAATGCGTAATGGATGGGCGACTTCTGAACGGAGGAACTCCGTCTGCCCGCCCCAACCGGTCGAAATGACCGGCAGACCACATGCCATCGCTTCCAGCGCGGGCATGCCCCATCCCTCGCCGCGCGTCGGCAGCACGAAACAATCGGCGCTCCGGTACAGACATCCAACCTGGTAGGCGGCAACCTTCTGGTTGGGGAGGACGACAATCGGCGGACCATCGCTGCGGATCAGGTCGGCGATCCGCCGGGCGACATCGAGACCGGGATCATAGTTGAAGATTTTGAGCAGCAGCAGCACATCATCGCTACGGCGGAATGTTTGTTGATAGGCGCGGATCAACAATTCCGGCGCTTTACGCTCGATCCACTCGAAGATCGACAGAAACACAAAGCGATTGGCGGGCTTGCGTCCGGCGATGCCGGGGTGAAAATAATCGGGGTTGACTCCCAGCGGCATGGCATAGACCGGACGCCGGACGCCGCTGGCGCGAAACACCTCAGCACCCCAGTGTGTCGGCGTCCAGAGTTCGTCCATCTGGTTCGCCTGGTACACCCACTCATCCGGCAGCCGGTCGGTTTCCAGCATGGTATAGCCAATGCGGTAGCGTCCGCTGTTCTTGATGAACGAATCACCCTGATGATAGACCACCTGTGGCAGGCTTGAGTCCTTGAGACGGGCGCGTAACTGATCGACGCGCGGATCGCCCGTCGGCGGCTCGGTGAAATCATTACCCCAGATGCATGCCAGGCGCACGTCGATACCGCAGCGGTCGAGTTCGATCACCAGTTCACGCGACGATGTGGCATAGCCGGATGGCGACGCGACCAGCGAGTGCCAGACGATGGCGCGGCGATATTTCTGATCGTAGAATGTGCGCCATTTGCGGGTGAACGTCTCACGTCCCTCGTCCCACATCGCCTGCCACGAGGCGTTGTTGATCCTGGCGCTCGTATTCTCATAGTGCACCACCTGCGTCCCGCCGGTGCAGACGACTTTGAACCCCGCCTGGCGCGCCCGCAGGCAGTAATCAGTATCCTCGAAGTAGGACGTGTACGCCTCGTCGAATCCGCCGATCCGCGCGCGCACATCGCGCCGGATGTACATGCACGCGCCGGTGATGCCTTCGACTTCGCGCACTCCTGGATACTGCCCGATGTATGCCTCGCCGCCGCCGATCTGATACCCCCAGAAACTATCTGTGGGCATGTAGGTTCCAGCGTGCTGGAGCAGGCCATTGGCGTGCAACAACGTGCATCCGACGATGCCATACGCGGGGTGGCTGTTCGCCACGTCGCTGAGATGCGCCAGCCAGTGATCTTGAATGATCAGCGTATCGTTGTTGAGCAGCAGCACATCGTGATCTGACGGGGTCGCCGCCATCCCCTGATTATTGCCGCGCGCAAATCCCAGATTGCGGTCGTTGGCAATTACCCGGATGTCGTCCTGCCGCCGCAGCCATTCCAGCGTCCCATCGCTGCTGCCATTGTCCACCACCAGCAGGTGATACTCCACATCCCTTGTATGCGCACGAATGCTATCAATGCACCGTTGGGTATACTCCAACCCGTTCCAGGTAAGGATGATGATCGTTACCGGCGGGCGTTGTGGGACAGGGGAGGAACCGGACTGACTGAGCGCTTCAGGTTGAGGGCTGAAGGTCGAAGGTTGAAGGTTGGAGGTTGAAAGTTGAAGGTTGAAAGTTGAAGGTTGAATGCTCAAGGTGTCCATATCACGTCCTAACCCCTAACCCCTAACTTCTACTCACAGCCGCTCCCCGAACTCGCCGCTGCGGCGCTGGAAATACCAGTAGCCAAGCGCCAACATCGCCAGGGCAGTCAACAGCACGCGCAGCACACTATCAAGCGCGGGCAGGTTTGGCGTGGGAATCTGCCCGAATGCCACAGCGTTGCCATACAGGATCTCGCGGTAGAACTCAACCAGCGAGGCCATCGGGTTCAGCCAGCGCACCAGTTGCGCCAGCGGACCGGCGACCCGGTCGAGCGCATAGATGACCGGTGTGAGAAAGAACCAGAACTGAATGAAAATGCCGATCAGGTGCACCGTGTCGCGGTAGCGCACCGCCAGTGCACTGAGGAACAGCGCCACGCCGGACAAAAACATCGTCTGGATGCCGATCAACACCGGCAGATACACGAACGTCCACGAGAAGTTCGTCCAGGCGCCGGCGGCGCGCAGCGGCGCGTACATCCACTGCACCGCCGCCATTACCAGCAACAGCATCGGCAGCGACAGCACAAAGTTCACCAGACTGGAGAGCACCGACACCAGCGGCAGCACCTCGCGCGGGAAGAACACCTTCTTGACCAGCGCCGCATTGTCAATCACACTGCGCGCCCCGCCGCTTACGGCTTCGCTGGCGAAATTCCACGGCAACAGTCCGGTCAGAAGGAACACCGGGAACATAGCGATATCCGCCTGGAAGAAGGCGCTGAACACGAACCAGAAGACCAGCATGAGCAGGAGGGGGGCGAGTTGCGTCCAGAGATAGCCGAGAGCGCTTCCTTTGTAGCGCACTTGCAAGTCACGTAGCACCAGGTTGCGGATCAATTCGCGGTACGCCCACAGTTCGAGGACTTTGCGCATCGCGCCGGCGCTGCGGTCCACCGCCACGCCAGCCGCACCGAACGCCAGCCCGACAATCGTCGCCGCCGAAAGAAGCAACGGAATACGCCGGTCCACGGCATAGTCCGGCAGGCGCGCGCGGCTGGCGCGATAGGCGTCACCTGGTGCATCGGGCGCGAAGGCGGCTCCCAGATTGCGATACAGGTACGCCAGCGCCTCACGGATTGCCTGGCGTCCTGCCGTCAGACGCAGCACATCGGCATCGATCTGCTGGAGCGCCGTGCCGGTGGCGGTCATACGGCGCATCTCCAGCGCAGGAATGTCGATGCGGGTCAACTGTTCCTCGCGCACTTCCAGGGCGCGGGTCAGGTCGCTCAACTCTTCGCGCGGCAGTTGATCGACGGTAATGTATGCCGAAACCGGCTCGACGGCTCGATTAAGCGGGAACGCCTGTGTCCGAATGATTTCGCGCAGCAAGCGCTGGAAAGCCGTCTCCGGCTGGCGACCCTGGAGCGCCTCGGTCAATTCCCAGCCCATCAGATTGCGCAGGATCTCACGCCCGCCAGCGGCGCGCACCGTGCGCGCCAGCGTTTCCGCCGCCTCGTTTGCCAGCGTGTGCGCTTCGACGGGGGTCCGACCAGTGGCGAGAACCTCGACCTGTCCATCAGAATGCGGCACAAAACGCACCGCATATGTCGGGCCGCCAAGGTCGGGACGGCGCGCCCTGAGAAGCTCGAACGCCTGCATCTCAACTGCGCGGTAATCGTCGTCCGGCTGACCGTCGGTATACAACTCGCGGTAGCGCCCGGCGGCGTCGATGTGTACCATGGCAGCAGTTTCGTAGCGGATCGGCTGCGAGAGAATGCGCGGCGCCGCCGCTGCCAGTGCGCCGAGGGTGCATAGCAGCAGCCAGAGCCACTGGTAGAGGCGCAACGGTCCCCGCTGGCGGCTCAATGCGACGATCCAGGTTGCTGGCGCTGCAAGACGTGCCATACGCTAGCGAAATTCCACCACGACCACATCGCCGATTTCCTGCACCACGCGCAATTCCGGCGTTTCCGCCAGCCGCTGTTCGACGACGCTCCAGCGAAAAGCGCGCGTGCCGTCGAAGATTGGCTTCTCCAGCAGCAGATACCGTATTCCCAGTTCGCGCAGTCGCTGCGCCGATACGCTATCGGGGAAGCCGCGCGAACGCTCGTTGAAATCCTGGAAGATAGGCGGTATATGCGCCTAGTGCATGAAGGCGATCGTTCGCTTCTCGTGGGTGAGCGTACCAAACAAAATATAGTAGTTGGTTGTTTCATCAATAACCGGCACAAATCCAACCGTAAAATCACCCGGTTGTTGCGCCAGCCAGTGGTCAATCGGGCGAGGCGTCAGCACCGTATACTCATCAATACGCCCCGGCATCAGGTCCAGCGCCGCCAATCCGATGATCCCGACTGAAAGCACAATGAGATGTGGTTGTACAGACCTGTCGGACCCGGCGACGGCGCTGTTGTCGGGATGTTCTGATACGCCATTTCGCTGAACCAGGTATGCTGCTCCTACACCCGCCAGCAGGGCGACAAACAGAATAGTCACGACCCCGAAGCGCGCCCACACCCGCATCAGATTCATGCCCGGCAACTGGTGCAGATAATATGCGGGCAGCCAGATCGGATCATCAGGGCGCAGCGGAACATTGCCGGTTGCAGATCGGTGCCGAGCGCCAGGATGGCCGCTGCAAGCGCAGTTCCTGTCCAGACCAGACGACGATCGCTGTAACGCAGCGCAAGCGCCAGTATTCCAGGAACGATGCCGACATAGAGCGTTTTTTCGACCCACAGCGTCTCAGGTCTTCGCTGTTCGATGAATGAACCCCAGAGGGGGTGAAGATGCGATGGTGTGACAAAGTTCATCGGGCTTGCCGACCACATACGAGTGCCCTCAATGCTGTAGGGCGTATAAATGCCATTGCGCGCCGTCATGAGGTACGGAGCAGCGCACCAAAGCGCACCAATCAGGATCGCCGGAACCACAAGCCACACCTGCGACGCCAGGCGCACACGTCGCGTTGCCAGCGTCAGCAGCGCGTAGACCACGCCGCAGATCAAGCCAATCACGAGATAGTATTGTGACGCTGCACCGAGCAGGAATGTCGCGCCGACCAGACCTGCGAGCGCCTTGCGATTCGGCTGCGTCTGTAGCGATACGTCCAGCGCCCAGAAAAACAAGGGCAGCGGATAGGTGCTGACAATCTGGGGGTGACCATAACTATGCGCCAGGCGAAACGGCGTCAGCATAAATGCCAGACCCGCCACCAGCCCCCCAAGTCGGCTGCCGGTCAGGCGTTGTATCCACAGATGCGCACACAACCCTGAGAGAAAATGTGCTAACGCCAGTTGCGCATTATACCCAAAGACCGGACCGAACACCCACGTCAGCGGCGCTACGGCGATGTATCCGGCGTATGGCACATCGGTGGCAGTCAACGCCAGACCATCGGGCGCATTGATACGTGGATCGACGAATGGCGAAGCGCCGGTGCGCAGCGCCTCGGCGATCCATCCCGCAGCATAGACATACTGAATATTGTCGCCAGGCCACCCTATGATACGAGATGATGGCGCGGCAAGCACCGGATACATCATCGCCAGCGCCCCGCAGACAAGGAGCGCCAGAACAACCCAATCGCCGAACCGCATTCGCGCCGCCGTCCGCGCCCACGCGCGCATTCCTGCTATGCTGGCCATACGGTCACCTCGACTGTCTCGCCGGCTGCCAGATCGAAGACCAGCATCGCGCCGCGAATGAGGGGGTTGACGGCGTCATTCGCGTGCTGCACCGTCGCCCGATGCGCGTCGAAGGGCAACCTGAGCGTCAATCCTGCCAGATTGCGCGCGCTGCGATTGGTCACTGCCAGACGCAAAGGCGCTGCCTGGAAAGAATCGGCGTTCACGGGTTCGGATTTGTGCTCCTCGACATGCACCTGCGCCACTGCCTGCTGCCGGTCGGCGATCTCTGCCAGCGGCGCGATCCAGAGATCGCCAGCGTCACGGCGCGCGGCAGCGTACCGCACCACCTCGCTCCAGGCGGCAATCTGAGCCGGGCTGACCACCTCCTCCGTATGCGCCCACAGGTCGATCATGCCACCGGCGGCAATGGCCCGCTCAATCACGTCCGTCGCCTGCGCAGCGCTGCGTTCGGTCAGGTAAAAATCCGGGCATGCCAGAATGGTTTCGTGCCCTGGAACGGGGCGGCAGTGCGGATCCTCCCGGCTCACAAGGTGATACTGCGGCTGGCGCGGATTCCAGTTGGTGCGGGTGACCGATGTGATGCCCGCTTCTGCCAGCGCCTGCCAGTTTGCGTAACTCATTCCGGCGCTACTGCTCCAGGGAAACGCCAGCGACCGCGCCGGCGACACGCCACGATCTGCTGCGATGGTACGCCACTCGGCGAGGTCGCTGCGCCATTCCTCGACGCCGGCAAGCCCGCCGTACAGATGGCTGAATGTATGGCTTTGAATATCGTGTCCCTCGCGCTGCAACAGCGGAACCAGGTCGCCGAAGTACCACGCCGGATCGGTTTCCGTCGTCCCATACGGATCGGGCGAGAACCAGGGTTGCTGTTGCCAGGCGTCCGTCTGCCAGCGATTGGTGCGATTCGCCCACGTGAACGTTGGATCGCCCATAAACCGTCGCTGCTCGCGGTTCCCGGTCAGAAAATTGTACCCGGTTGCGTAGTACGTGGCGCGGATACGGTAGGGCCGAAAGAGTTCCACGGTGGTCGTCACGCCCTCGCGCATCCGCATCCCGCGCAGCACTGGATCCTGATCGAAATTCGGATCATCAACCGAGCGTGAGTGGATCAGCCCGCCCATGGTCGTTTCCCAGTCGAATGAGAACGAGAGCGCCGCACGCGCGCCGTTGGGCCATGGAAGCGCCGTCACGCCTGCCGGTTGCGCTGACAACTGCAACGGCGGCTCGCCGGATGCAGGGAAGCGTCCGGGACGGATGCGAATGGTATCCAGGTAGATCCGGTCATCGGAAGCGGGATGGAAGGTGACAGCCAGGCGCGCCACGCCCGACGGCGCCGTGAACCCACTGCCGATCAACGACCAGGGTTGCGTATCGGCGGGTCCATTCCAGCGCCGTACTTCCTGCCAGCCGCTCCAGTCGGTGCGCACAACCGCGCCGCCGGCATCGAGCCAGTGAAATCCAAGGCGCACTCGTGTCGCCGAGACTGAGTCGGCGAGCGCTTGTGCAACGGCGCAGTACGACGCGCCGGGGCGCACCGCCACATCAGGAGTGCGGAGATGGTTGGCGATGCCGAGCACCTGAAACGAGCGACCGCTGCCGGAAACGGTGAAGTCGCCAATCTGCACGCCGGTTGCCGCCGCGCTCCACCCCGCTGGCAGCAACACACCGGATGGCGTGCCGGGCGCCAGGTTCGTAAAATCAGGCGCTGCCAACAAATCGTCGGCAAGCCACGGCACTGCGGCGCATCGTCCAATGCGTTCCTGCGCGAGCGCCATGCCCGCTCCAATCAGCAGAACGCCAAGCACGACCATCGCCAGTATGCCCGTGCGCCGCACTGTTCCCTTCATATCCCGTTCCGTTATTGTGTTTCGCTACTGTTCAGACGGCGCATTATAGCACACCAGGAACTGAGAACCAAGAACTGAGAACTGAAACCAATCCCCACCCCCTCTTCATTATGATTTTTGAGAACATAATGCGGTATCGCCAGGTCCAGCCCGCGCAGGCAGGCTTTGCACCCGTAGCCCGCGGCTTATGAACATTAAGCATTAAATCCGGTATGCGGGCTGGCGAATGAATTCGCGCCTGTGGGCCTCCGGCCGGCCACCCGCCTGCGCACGCGGGAAAGCGGGGTCCAAGCACGATTTGTCAGGCGACAACCAGACGCACAGCCCAACGCTGAACCGTCGGGCTGATCGCATGAAGGGCGCTGCTGCGCTCTCGCCCTGGCGTGGACGCATGCCCGGAGCCAGCCCCGCGTTAGCGGGGCTTCGTTCGCTCAGCGCGGACGTTCACGTCCGCGCGGGCGCCGGCAGCCAGGAACCACCGGGTTCCTGGCAGCCGGCGCCCGGGAAAGCGTCGGCGCAGGCCGACGCCCGGCGCGCACTCGCCCCAAGGCGCGGTTTCAACCGCCAGCCTGGGTGTGCCGATTTTAATCGTTAATCTTCCATTGACCAATCTCGCGCCCATTGACCGCCTCGTGACTGGCGTTGGCTTCGACAGGCTCAGCCCACGCCAGCCCTTCCACAGGGGCAGGCTCAGTTGTCCGGGTTTTGGTTGATCTTCCTATTAGTTCTCGGTCTCAGTTCCTGGTTCTTGGTTCTTAGTTCTACTTGACGTATACTTGTGTAGAACCCATGATGCAAAGGAGTTCTCATGACCACCCAACCTACGTCAAGCTACGAAGTCGCCACGCTCGGCGGCGGGTGTTTCTGGTGCCTCGAAGCGGTATACGACGAGATCGAAGGCGTCATCAGCGTTGAGTCGGGGTATGCTGGCGGGCATAAGCCCAACCCGACGTATGAGGAAGTCTGCACTGGCAGAACCGGTCACGCCGAGGTCATTCAGATCACCTTTGACCCGCAGGTGATCACCTTCCGCGATCTGCTCGACATCTTCTTCAGCATCCACGACCCGACCACCCTCAACCGCCAGGGCGCCGATGTCGGTCCGCAGTATCGCTCGATCATTCTGTACCACAACGACGAACAGCGGCGTATCGCCGAAGAAACGATTGCTGAACTGAACGCCGCACAGGTCTGGAAGGCGCCGATTGTGACCGAGGTGAAGCCGTTTACAGAGTTCTGGATTGCGGAAGAGTATCACCAGGAGTACTTTGCGAAGAATCCATACCAGGGATACTGCATGGCAGTCGTTGCGCCCAAGGTGATGAAATCCCGGAAACAATTCGCCGCTCGACTCAAAGCAAAACGCTAAGGTCAGACTCCTGCCAGAAACGCAACAGCCGCCGCCGCAACCGGCACACTCAGGTTATCCGTTCCGTGCGGCGATATGGCTTCGACCGCAGTAGCCACGGCAGCGCCAAGGAGCGCGGCCACAACTGCACGCACCGGGTCGGCGGCGGGTGCGAACGGTGCCCACGCTGAACCTGGAAGGAGCAAGATCGTCAGCAGCATGGCAATCGCGCTTGCCGCAAACATCACTGCCGACCCTTCCAGCGTGCGTGTGCTTTGCCCAACGGTATACCGGCGTCTGCCGATGCGCTGACCGGTAAGCGCCGCCAGCGCGTCACCCCATGTCATCGCCATGACGCCGGCCGTCGCCGCCACCCCGCGATCCACCGGACCCTGCGGGCGCCACAGGAGCGCATAGATCAGCGTTATCGCCAGCGCAAAGTAGATCGTGCCGGGCGAACTGTCCTCGCGATCCATGGCGCGCACGATCCGGTAGCGGTAGAGAACGAAGTTGACAAAAATAAAGGTGGCAAAAGGAATGATGCCGATCTCCCAGCGGTCAAAAATCGCCAGAATGCCAAAGACCCACATACCTGCGCCGATGTGAATCATTTTGCGCGTCAGGTCGGCGGGGAGACCGGCGAAGCGGTGCAACGCCTCACCGAAGAGCAGCAACCCGATAGCGTAGGCATACGAGATGCCAAGTCCGATCCACTCACCTGTGGTCATTGACGACTCCGTTGTCTTCTTCATGCCGCTCCTGGGAGCGCAGACATCTTGCCCGCGCGAGAGACGCCCAGGGTCGGCGGGATGCCATACGTTGGCGCCTGTCACAACCGTTCCGCCGCCGACTCTTCAGTTCGAGCGATTTCCCCGAACCCCCAATGTCAAGCAACCGACGGGGTCATTCAGGCATTGATTCAGACCCCGGGCAGAAATCGTCCCGGATTGAGCAACCGGAGCGGATCGAACTCTTCCCGAATGCGCTGCATGACCTCGATGCCCTGCGGCGGCGCGCCCCAGCGCGGCGTATCGGGGAGCATCGTCGCCACCCACTGAACCCCCGGCAGATCCGCCAGCAGGCTCGTCAGCGATGCAGATGTCACCGGCTGCACCCGCACATACAGAATGCCGCTGAGCGCCCGTACATCGATCACGGCGGATGCGCCGGCACGGGCCGCAGATGACTCACAACGTGCAACGGCATCCGCGACATCCGCCGGCAGCACCGACAGTTTCACCACGGCTTCGTCAGCAGCAAGCGCAGCAGTCTGCGGCAGGTCGGCGATGCCTGCCCAGAGCGCCGCCGCCTCGCTGTCGTCCAGTCGCTCGACTGCCTGCGCACCGTGGCGCAGCGCCAGGGCGCGCATATCACGCAACTGGCGCTCAACCGCCTGTGGCAGCCCTTCGGCTGCCAGCGCCAGCGCGCAGACGCCGGCGCGTCCCAACGCTGCCAGAGCGCCGCTGTTCAGATATTCGGCAGCAACCGGCGCCAGTTGCGTGCCGTCGAGTTCGTCGAGCGCCGCAAACGCCTGCGCGGGTTTCGCAAATCGACAGACGATCGTCCCCGCTGCACGCGGCAGCGGCAGCAGTTTGAAGTTCGCAGCGGCGATGATCGCCAATGTGCCGAAACTCCCCAGGTACAGTTTCATCATATCGAAGCCGCTGACATTCTTGACGACCATGCCGCCGCCGCGCGAAAGGCGTCCACCAACTTCGACAACGGTAATCCCGATCAACACATCACGCAGCGTGCCATACCCAAGGCGTCGCGGTCCATCCGTCGCAGTTGCGATCAACCCGCCAATCGTCGCCCGATCCGGGAGCGGCGGGTCGAGCGCCAGCATCTGCCCATGCTGCTTCAGGTACGTGCGCAGGGCGCCAAACGTCATGCCTGACTCGACTGAAATCGTCAGATCTTCCGGGGTATGTGCCAGCACCCGGTCGAGGCGCGTGGTGCGCACCACGAGATCGAGCCGGGTCGGCGGTGCGCCGATGAACTGCTGCGTTCCGCCGCCCCATGGCGCAAGTGCAGCGCGATGCTCCGCTGCTATGCGCATAACCATCTGAAGTTCTGTGATGGTGCCGGGTGTCACGCAGCATGCCGGTCGGACACCCGGCACGCTGAATGCTGCCAGTGATTCGGCGTCGTCTTGAACAGATTCTGAGGGAAGGACAGAACGGAGTGCATCGCTCAGGTGTGTCATAGGACGCCCAATTCTTTCAGAATGCCCAGAACAGGCGGGCGCTGCCACAACCATTCGACGCGCAGCCATAGCCCGGTGATGACCGCAGAATAATACACGCCATCAGGCGAGGGAAGCGCCAGGCGGTAGCGACCGTGCGACGTCAACTGGTAGAACATCGCCTCTTCCCGCAACGGATCGATCAACCAGTATTCCCGCACACCCGCCGCCTCGTATTCGATGAACTTCTCGCCACGGTCGCGCTCGTCACTCTCCGGGGAGATAATTTCCACCACCAGATCCGCTGCACCGTCGAGGAACGATGGCTGAAGCAGACTCATGCGTTCTTGAGCAATGAAGAGAATATCCGGCTCTCGACCGCTTGGACGTGCGGGCAATCGCATCAGGAAGGGCGCATCCAGAATCAACCCCTGGGGATGCTGTTCCAGATAGAGTCCCAGCACCTGCACCAGGAAAACCTTGAGAAGTTGATGATCGCTGCTCGCCGGGGACATCAGAATGACCTGCCCATCCACCCACTCGGCATGGTTGTCTTCATCGCGCTCTGCAAGAAACTCCTCCCACGTCCGGGACGTCGAACGCGCAACCGGTGCAATCTGCACGTGCTCTGTGTCTGAAAATGATGTGGCCATACGATGAATGCCGCCAGTACGCTCCCGACCGCTTACAACCATGTCCCGGCCGGTACGCTATTCGTATCCGCCCCTATCAGATCGGCAGCCGGCAGGCTGCGTCGCCGCAGCGCCGCCAATTCGCCGCAGCCGACGCCCTTGGGAAAGATTTTGCCCGGATTGAAGATCTCGCGCGGATCGAAATTGCGCTTCAGTCCCGCCATCGCCGTCAGATCGTCGGTGGTGAAGAGCAGGTCCATATAATCGCGTTTTTCGACGCCAATCCCGTGCTCGCCGCTGATCACCCCGCCCTGATTGATCGACTCGCGCAGGATGTCGGTCGCAGCGTTGAGCGCCCGTTCGAGCTGGCTTTTGTCGCGGCGGTCGAACAGGATGAGCGGATGCAGATTGCCGTCGCCGGCATGAAACACATTGGCAATCGGCAATCGGTACTCGCGTGACACGTCGCTGACGTGCGCCAGAGTCGCCGGGAGACGGGTGCGCGGCACCACCGTATCGACCAGATAGTACGTCGGCGCCAGACGCCCCATTGCGCCAAATGCGTTTTTGCGCGCCGCCCAGACCTGCGCCTGCTCGGCGGCTGTTCTGGCGGGGCGCACATCCATCGCCCCCAGGTCATGGCAGATGCCGGTGATTTCGGCAAGCAGGTCGTCCAGCCCATCGTTCACGCCATCGAGTTCAATCAACAGCGCAGCGCCGGCGCTTTCCGGCAATCCGAGGCGGTACATGCCATTCACAGCCCGGATCGCCAGTTGGTCCATCATCTCCAGGGCAGCGGGGAGAAACCCGCGCGCAATGACCGTCGAGACCGTCTGCGACGCGGATGGAATATCCGGGAACAGCGCCAGCACCACGCGCAACGACTCCGGCAGGCGAGTCATGCGCACCCACGCTTCGGTGATAATGCCGCAGGTTCCTTCGCTGCCGGTTAGCACGCCCGCCAGGTCGTACCCGATGCCATCCTGTCGCCCGTCACCTGTCCAGATGACGCTGCCATCGGGCAGCACCACGCGCAACGCCAGCACGTGGTTGGTCGTCGTGCCATATTTGAGACAGTGCGGACCGCCACTGTTGTTTGCGATATTCCCGCCGATCGTGCATGCTTTTTGCGAGGATGGATCGGGCATAAAGGCGTAGCCGTATGGGGTCAGGTACTGAGAGAGTTCCCAATTGATCACTCCTGGTTGCACCCGCGCGCGCCGATTGCGCACATCTACCTCCAGCACCCGTTCCATCCGCGCCGTGGAAATGACGATCCCGCCATGGATCGGCGTGGCGCCGCCAGCGAGTCCGGTTCCCGCGCCGCGCGGCACGATCGGCATGCCCGCGCGATTGGCGATCCGCACCACCTCAGCGGTCTCCTCGGTTGTTGCGGGCAGCACAACGACATTGGGCGCGTGGGTATCGAGCACACACCCATCCGCCTCATAGGTCAGCAACGTGGCGGCGTCATCGATAACGGCGCGCGGTCCAACGACACGCCGTAGATCGTCCAACACACCGGTGCGTTTCATGGCGATCTCCGTGGTATACGCAGTGTTTGTCCTACCGTCAGGCTCGAAGGATTGCGGATATCATTGATAGCCAGAATATCCTCGATCGACACCCCGAAACGTTGCGCAATTGCAACCAACAGATCGCCGCGTTGCACAACATACTCCACATACGGCGCATCACCTGTCGGTATCCGCAGCGTCTGCCCGATCGTCAGGCTCGAAGGATTAGATATGGTATTGTATGCCAGAATGTCTTCAACCGAAACATTGAACAGTTTCGCAATGGCATACAGCGTATCGCCACGCTGCACAACATACTCAACGAATGGCGTTTCCTGGGCGCCGTCCGTGGTTGGGGCTGCAGTAGCGGTTGGGAGCGTCGTAGCCGTTGGCGCGGCGGTTGGGGCTGCGGTAGCGGTTGGGAGCGTCGTAGCCGTTGGCGCGGCGGTTGTTAGCGCACTGGGGGAAACCGGTGTGCTGGAAGCCGGAGAAACGGCGATCGTCTCACCGGCAGTGGGCGATAGAACTGCGAGCGTTGGTTCGGATGTCACATTTCCCCCCACAGGCGTCGCAAGCGCCACTTCCGTACCGGCGGTCACACTATGCGTAACAGCGGTCAAAAATGTTGACGGAGGAGTTGCGGTATTCCACTCACCGAACAAACTGGCGATCACCAGACCGGTTCCAATCGCAGCGACGACAAGCACAGCGATCACCACGGCCGTCGAAGAACGAAGCATTATTATCCCCTATCAGGGAACGCGCAGAGCGGGCTATTGATCGACACGCTGCGAGCCTGTTCGGGCGATCTCATCGGGTAAAGGCGCAGGCATCGCCTGCTCCTCCACCGCCGCACGTTACGTGGCGAGTCTTCGATAGCCTGAGCAGAAGACGCCCGGCGCACATTCCTTTCGGCAGGTTCAAGGGCGCACGTGTGGAAGATGGTTGATGAGGCGTGGCGATCCGGCGCGCCGGATCGCCAGAACTCACGTGGCTCATGACTGTTGTTCATTATCATCGTTGAAGAGCTGGTTCAGACGATCAATTTCGCCAGGCGCGATATGGATTGGATTGCCGGAGAGAATGCCGGTGACCTGGCGGAACGGACGACCAATATGCATCCCGCGGTTATCGATGGTGAACTCACGGATGTCCTTATCATGCATCGACCCGCGCATTTTCAGCACCGTCAAGCCGCGCCGCATTTCGCCGAACATTTCGACGTAGCGCAGGAGAATGATCGAGTCGGTCAGGGTCGAAATATGGGTTTCGGTCACCGACTCACCCCCCATCAGGCTTGGGGTTGTGGCTGTGAACAGACCGGCGATCTCCTGATGTTTGATGAACGATGTCAGGCTGATCACGAACTCACGGAAGCCACGGATCGTCGAGACGCGTTCGAGCGCGGAGAGGCTATCGACAGCCACGCGGTTGGGGCGGAAATCCTGGATCATCTTCTTCATAGCAATCAGGTGATCCTCAAGCCCGGCGGTTTCTGGATACTCACAGACGACGCGTAGCAACCCATCGCGCTCCATCTGATCAAAATCGACGCCCCACCCGGTTGCATTGCGGAACAATTGCTCGCGGCTCTCCTCGAACGCAAAGAGCAGGCAGCGTTCACCGCGATTAACTCCGCCCGCCATAAACTCGGTGGTCATGAGGGTCTTGCCGGTTCCCGTCGCCCCCGACACCAGCAGGATCGAGTCGCGGAAGAAGCCGCCGCCACACATCCGGTCGAGTTCGGGATTGCCCGATGTAACCCGAATATCGGACGAGCGCTGCTTGAGTTCGATGGCAGACAGCGGAATGACGACCATGCCTTCACCGGACATGATGGTAAAGGGGAATTCGCCCTTCTGGTGCGACGTGCCGCGGAACTTAAGAATCTCGATCGTGCGGCGGCGTTTCTCATCTTCCAGCACATTCCGCAGGATGATCACATTATCGGCGACGAACTCCTCGACGCCGTAGCGCGCAATATCGCCATATTCCTGCGTGCGTTCGCCGGTCATAATTGCGGTCACGCCCATCCGTTTCAGCGCCGAGACGACGCGAAACAACTCGCGACGCACCACGGCGCTGTCGGCGAACTGCGTAAAAATCGCTCCCAGCGAGTCCATCGACAGGCGTTTGGCGCCAATCCGGCGCACGGCATTCTCGATGCGCGCCAGGAGCGCGCCGAGGTCGTAATTGCCCGCAAACAGCACTTCTTCACCCGGCTGAGGAGAGGCATCGACAAATGCCCACCGCTCTTCGCTCTCCCAGGTTGGAATATCCCAACCGAGCGATTCCATGTTGCGCCGAATATCAGATGGCGGCTCTTCGAAGGTGACAAACACCCCATGCTCGCCATATTTGCGAATGCCTTCAGCGAGAAACTGTGCGGCGAAGACCGTCTTGGCGCTGCCGGCAGTGCCGGAAACCAGCGTGGTGCGGCCGGCGGGAATGCCGCCGTTCGCAATCAGGTCGAAGCCGCTGATCCCGGTTGGCAGTTTCTCAATGGCTGGTTGACGCGGATTCTGAGTCACTCCTGCGTTCCTCCTGTACCCGAGGGATGGACTGGCAGATCCAGCCCTTGCAGCACTTTGAGCGTATCCGACAGATCACCAATGATGCGTCGAACCGGCGGCGGCAGTTCCTTGATCAGTGTTGGAGTTGCCAGGATGCGCTCCTGTTCCGCCAAATGCGGCTGCTCCAGCACGTCGATCACGAACAACTGATACTGACTCCCCAGGTTCTGCTCACAAATGCGTCGCAGGTTCTGGATAGCCCGCTCTGTACGCGGCGTCTGTCCGGTGACATAGAGCTTGAGAACGAACTTGCTCGTCATCGGTTTCCTTTCCCCCTTGAGCGGTCCGGCCCCTGTTTTTCCCGCCGCCGGTGTGAATGGTATCTTAGATCAATTAATGCGCACCGCCAAGTGCAAAGGTGCGATAGTAGGAGACCAGGTACCCCATCAGTTCGAGCACGAGCAACCGACCCTCCTCGACGTATGCCTGCATGCGGAGCACGCTGGCATTGCGCACACGCGGACGGATCGCCTGCGTATGTACATCGACCACATCGCGTGGACCGGCGCGGAGAAAGCCAAGCTGATAGGCAATCTCGCGGAGCGGATCGGTCGTGTTGACATCTATTTTATACGCTCGTTGTTCCAACCGTTGATCAAGAATCTGTCCATACTGCGCCACCAGTTCTGCAAACAGGTCCGGTTGCGCCTCGTGGAGCGGTGTGGCGCTGTACAATTGCGCAGTCACCGAGGTGCGCTCATCGTGCGAGAGTTGTTCAACGGCTGCGATCTCGCGGGCGTTGCGCGCCAGTTGTTCCTGCTGCCGGGCGTGTTGCAGTTCACCCAATAAACGCTGGCGTTCGACGGCGTACCGCACTGAGCGCGCCAGCAATTCCTGGACGCACCTCCCCTTTTGCAAATAATCCTGCGCGCCGGCATTCACTGCCTGTACCCCCAGCCTTTCGTCGCTGAGCATGGTCAACACAACCACCGGCATATGCGGCGCCTGGTCCAGCACGCGCTTGAGCGTATCCAGCCCGCCGCTGTCGGGCAGCGACAGATCGAGCAGCACAGCGTCAAACGACCGCTGCTGAAGCAGGTCGAGCGCGTCCGCCAGTCGTTCGACATGCGTGAGCGTAAACGTCCCTATGCTTGTGGCTGCCAGCGCCTCGGCAGCCAGGCGCGCATCGCCAGGATTATCTTCAACCAGCAGAACTTCGAGCGGCGCACTGGTTTCGCTATGCATAACATTTACCCCGACGACGCTCACGGCGCCTGCGCTGACACAGGCGCTATGGAAGCGCTGGTAACGTGAAGCAAAACAGCGCCCCCCCATCGGCGGGACGCTCGACCCAGATCCGACCACCGTGCCGGGTAATCACTTTCCGACAGATCGCCAGACCGATCCCGCTTCCCGGATACTGATGCCGCCTCTGACCACGAACGAAGATATTGAAGATGCGCTCCACATCCTCTGCTGGAATGCCGACGCCGTGGTCGCGTACCATAAAGAGCCATTCATTCGTCCGAAGCTGCGCGCTGATGGCGATGCGTGGTCGCTCATCGCCGCGAAACTTGATTGCGTTGCTGATCAGATTGCGAAACACAAGTCCAAGCTCGACATCGTCGCCGAGCACGACGGGCAATGGCTCGAAGGCGATCTCCGCCTGGCTTTCGGCGATGGCTACCTGCAGCATGCCAATCGCACGCGCCAGAACATCATTGCAATCGACAGGGCGCATAGCGGGCCGGTGCTGGTCGAGGCGCGCATACGCCAGCAGTTTGTCGATGAGCGACTGCATCCGTAGCGCGCCGTCGTGCGCATATGTAACATATTCTTTGGCGCGCTCATCCATCTGTTCGCCATAATGTCGCCGGAGCAGATCGAGAAAACTGGTGATCATGCGCAGCGGTTCGCGCAGTTCGTGCGAAACGATCGAGGTAAACTGCTGGAGTTCGGTGTTGGCGCGTGCCAGGCGGGTCGTCTGCTCGATCAACAATCGCAACGACTGGCGTGGAGCGTGGACAAGCCGCCGTCGCCGCCGCATACGGTTCTGCAAGCGCTGATACTGGGCGCGCAGGCGGGCCAGCGCCTCGATGGCCTGCTGTGCCGTAATGTCGGTGTTGACGAGCGCCACGCCCCCCTGTCTGAGCGGCATCGCTTCCAGACGGAACCAGCGCTCACCATCGTCCGTCTGGCGAGCGTATTCCTGCACGAAGGACGATCGCTCGCCGCGCAGCACCGCATCGATCTCGGCTGGCGCATCTGGCGCCACATCAGCAAACACGCTCTGCTCACAGGTCCAGTCGTCGCGGTAGTGTGCGCCGATCCGAAACAGGCGATCGCCACTCTGCGCCGCAACTGAGCGAAACCACGTCCGATTCGCCGCGATAATGACGCCATTCCGGTCAAGAACGGCGATCTGCGCGTTCATCGCATCGAGCACGCTCTGACAGGCGATCGTTTCTGGCGCGTCATCGCATGTTGAAGCAACAATGGGCATGATTCTGCTCTGCATCTAACCCGGCATTGGTTAACTGGCGGTTGTGTGACTACTACATTATACCAATTCTATCAGGAGGCGCTACGCTTCGTGCTATAATAGGCGCGCTTTTGATCGGGGCGGTTGTTCCTCCGCACATTATCGTCCGCCGCCTGACCGGATGTCAGCAAGTCGATCTGCAATTTTCGCAGGATGTGCTCATGGACGAACAGCCGACCATTCTGGTCATTGATGATGATCCGGCAATGCAGACCGTTTTGGAGATTGCGTTGCGCGAGGTGGGGTATCGTGTCGAACTTGCCAGCGATGGTCAGGAGGGAACTCAAAAACTTGCGACCCTTCGTCCCAGTCTGGTGATCTGCGACATTATGATGCCGCAAATGGATGGCGTCGAAGCGTTTCAGCGCATGAAGGACCAGCTTCAGGAGGACGGCATTCCGATTTTCGTCATTACTGCTTTGAGCCGGAAGCCCTGGTTCGCCGATCTCGAAGCCGAGGGGGCGGTGATCATTCAAAAGCCGTTCGATATCGAGCAGGTGCTCAGTCTGATTCGGACGATGTTGTCGTAGCGGTCACCCAGCCCATCGCCGCATTCGCGGCAGCCTCCCACGCTATTGCCGCGCCCTCAGCCTGTGCGGCATCGAATGCCGCATCCCCCAGCGCGGCGCGCGCAGCGGCGATGTTCCGTTCATACACCGGGCGATCAATAGGCCACATCGGCGCGCTAGCGCCCGTTCGAATCGCCGCCGCCACGCCCCAGCAGTGCGCGGCGAACGCCGGATCGTCGTCCCTGGCGACCTGCGCAGTCAATTCCAGCGGCGCCACCTCCACCCGATGCTCGCCGCGCACCTCCAACGCCGTCCGGCTGGTCGCCAGCACCGTCACCGCTGGCGCGGCGCGCGCCAGGTCCGCCACCAGCGGCGCGGCCTCCACCACCTGCTCGAAGTTGTCCAGCACCAGCAGCAGCTGACTGTCCCGCAGAAATGCCAGCAGCACCTGTTCCGGCGCCACGCCCGGCGCCTGCGGCGCCCCCAGCGTCGTCGCAATCGTCGCCGCCACCAACGCCGGATCGCGGATCGGCGCCAGGTCAACGAACCACACTCCATCGCGGTGCTCCGCTGCCACGTCTGCAGCCGCTGCCAGCGCCAGGCGCGTCTTGCCGCTGCCCCCCGCACCGGTCAACGTCACCAGGCGCACGTCGGGACGGTGCAGCAACGCGCGCAGTTCCTCCAGCTCCCGCTCACGACCAATCAGCGGCGTCAGCGGAACCGGCAGGTTACCCACACGCGCCCCCTGCCCCCACAAAGGCGGAAAGGCGTCTGGCAACCCGGCGATCACCAACTGGCTCACCGCCTCGGGCCGGCGCACATCGTGCAACTGCACCACGCCCAACTCGCGCAACGTCGCACCCTCCGGCAGCGCGTCGCGCACCAGCGTGGCGGTCGTCTGGCTCAGCAGCGCCTGCCCACCGTGCGCCGCGTCGCACAGCCGCGTGCCACAGTGGAGCGCCAGCCCGGCGTAGTCGCCGTCGTGGGGCGTCGCCGCGCCGGTATGCAGCGCCAGGCGCACCTTGAGCGGTTCGCGCACTGGCCAGACGTCGGCAGCGACCGCGTGCAGGATCGTCACGGCAGCGGTCACGGCGGCGGTTGGGTCGGTGAACGCGGCGCAGATGCGCTCGCCTGCAGCGTGAAACACCTGCCCCTGGTGCGCGGCGATCACCGCCGTCTGCAATGCGGTGGAGCGCGCCAATGCGAGCGCCATCGCCTGCGGCTCGGTCTCCCAGCGGCGCGCGCTGTCGTCAATCGCACTGCAAAGGAAGGTCACTGCGCCGCAAGGGAGATCGGGCGGGGCAGAGCGGTCGGCAAGCGGCAGATGCGCCGGAACCGGGTCGGGCAGGCGGTCGACCGCCAGCAAGCCGCGCGTAGCCTGGACGAAGGCGGGGTACAGGTCGGGCGGCAGGTCGAGCTGCCGTACCAGGAGGCGAGCGACATCGGGGGAGGGGCGGCGTTCATCGGCTTCGATCTTGCGCAGCTTCACCGGGGCGATGCCAATAGCGGCAGCCAGGTCATCGCGCGACCGGCCAAGCGCCTGGCGGCGGCGGCGCACCCACACGCCGAATGACAGCACCGGCTCGCCCATGGCGCCCTCCCCTCACATCGCTGTGTATCAGCGGGAGTATCACTCTTGTAGCACAAACGCTACCCGATACCAGACCAGATCTGCTGAAATAGGGGGGACAAAAGCGCTGCAGCAAGCAGCGCAAGCAGCCGAAGCGAATGAGAAGGAGGAACGATCATGGCAACCCAGATGAAGATGAAGCCCGCCCGTTCACACGAAACGACCTGGCTCTGGCAGATCGTCGCAGCCGCAGTCGCGGCGACGGCCGTCATCGCGGGCATCGCAGCGTGGAGCAATCGAACCATCGAACCACCGGCGACAGCAGCCGAGACGCCAGCGCCATTCGTGATCGTGGCGAACCCGGTGCTGGGCATCGACATGCCCGCCGGGGCGGAGAACGCCGTCCTGCCGAATGGATTGACCGACTACATTCGCGGCTACACGGCGCCGGTCGCACCGCCGGTGATGCGTAGCTACCCGCTCGGGAGTGACTCGCCGGTCGGCGTCGATCTGAGCGCCCTGCCGCACGGTTACACCGACTACATCCGTGTGGCGACGCCAGTTACGCCGCGCGTGCTGCGCAACTACCCGCTCGGGATTGACCCGCCGGTCGGCGTCGATCTGAGCGCCCTGCCGCACGGCTACACCGACTACATCCGTGTGGTGGAACCGTGAGGGATGACCAGTCATCTGTGGGACCGGCAGCCGGAAGCGAGGGTGATCGATGGACCGTGTTATGACCGGTGATGAAGCAGCAATGGCGGGAAGGGTTCGCCTTCCCGCCATTGCATTTTTACGACCATGCCTCGTTTTCTGCGATGAACGCAATCCCAGGATGAAACGATGCCATCTACGATAGAACATCGTACCACTCGCGTCAACAATCAAAAAAGAATATCCTGACGACCAGAAGGCGGCTCTTTTGGTTTATCGACTTTTTCATCTTTCGACTCTGAGAGTCGACTGAGGATATAAGTCGTCATACCAGGCCGCTATTTTGCTTACAAACATGTTATGCGCCTTCTGAATAACATTTTGCGTCCTCAAACGATATATTCACAGGAGTAAAGAGATGTCCGCAAATCCACAGTTCAAGGAGGCTGGCAGTGACACGTCGCAGCGGTTGGATACTGCTCACTCTAGGAGCGCTTCTTGCTATCGGCGCCGGAGCGCTGGTCTACGTCGTGCTGCAGCAGCAATCAGTCGCCGCCGCAGAACAGGCGCGGCGCGAGGTGCTGGCGCAGCAGGCGCAGCAGGTTCCGACGATCAAATTGCCGGTGGCTGCCCGACCACTCGCTCCTGGCAATGCCATCGGACCCGACGACATCCTTCTCAAAGATTATCCCGTTGATCTCGTTCCCGTCAATGGGCTGACCGAGACGACCCAGATCGAAAATCGCATCCTGGCACGCACGGTTGGTCAGGGTGAACCATTCCAGAAGAGCATGTTCGTTGGTGAACGCGGCGAGTCGGTCAGCCAGGAAATTCCGCCCGGCTACGTGCTCTTTGCCTTCCCAATCATCGATCTCCTTGGTCAGAGCAATCTGATCGAGGATGGCGACCGCATCGACCTGTACCTGACCCTGAACACGCCGCTCAACGCCTCGGCAGCGCCCGCGCCCGACGAACCGACAACGCCGACGACCGCGCTGACGCTCCAGAATGTGCAGGTGCTCAAGGTGCTGCGCTCGGAGCCGCGCGAAGGCGAAACCAAAACGCCAGCAACTGCGCTGCTCTGCGCCATGCGTCCTGAAGACGCAATCATTCTGAAGCATATCAAAGATACTGGCGGAACCATCGATTTTGCGCTGCGTTCGCCGCTCGATACCGAGCCGTTTACCACCGAGCCGCTCGACCTGCCAGAACTGATCCAGCGCTACATGCGATGATAAGGTGCGAGGCGAGAGGTGCGAGGCACGAGGCACGAGGTGCGAGGCACGAGGTGCGAGGCACGAGGTGCGAGGCACGAGGTGCGAGGTGAGAGGCGAGAGAGGAGCACTATAAAAGGTTGCAGGTGGGAAGGTTGAATGTCGAACGTGGGCACGTCGAAGAACGTACCCGACCCTTGAGGTCTTTACCGTAGATGCATCTCTGTAGAAGGAACATCGCTCGTGGCTGCCAATAATCGCATCCATGTCGTCGTCGTCACCATTCCAGAACGTCTCGATCAGGAATGGATCGGTCGCCTGGCTGCCGAACCGGAGATCGCGCGCGTTGATCGGGTCGCGGCGACGACCGCTGGTTTCGAACTGATCCAGCAAACACGCCCAGACCTCGTGATCGTGGATCGTGAACCGGATCAGACCGAACAACTGATACGGCAGGTCTTCACCACCCTGCCTGTGACCATCTGCATCGCGGTGACGGCGCGCGTCGATACGACGACGCTGCGGCGGCTCGTGGCGGTTGGCGCACGTGATGTGCTTGCACGCCCAATCCAGTATGCGGAACTGATCCAGAGCATTCGCACGCTGCTCGAAACGGAAAGCGATCGCCGCTCGCGCGCCCTGGTGACGCTCGACGGCAATCGTCCGCAGGTGCGTGGCAAACTTGTGGTCGTCATCTCACCCAAAGGCGGGTCGGGCACGACGACGATCGCCACCAACCTAGCGGTCGGGTTGCGTCAGGTGAGCGCCAGCCGCGTGTTGCTTGCCGACTGCTGCCTTCAGTTCGGCGATGCTGGCGTGCACCTGAACCTCTGGTCGAAGCATACGCTGGTCGATTTGATCGATCACCTCGACGACATCGACGACGCCATGATCGGCTCGGTTGTCCAGCAGCACAGTTCCGGCACACACGTCTTGCTTGCGCCCAATACGCCCGATGCCGCTGGCGACATCAGCGGCGAACAGATCAGCCGTCTGCTCGATGCGCTGCTCGAACGGTACAGTTACGTCGTTGCCGACACCTGGTCGTTCCTCGACGATATCACCGCGACCCTGGTCAGCAAAGCCGACGAGACGCTGGTCGTGACCACGCCGGAAGTGCCGTCGCTGAAGAATGTCAAGCGCTTTCTGGAGTTCATTCAGCGCGAAGGGCTGCCGCGCGGCAAGATCACGCTGGTGATCAACCGCTTTCCCAGCGTCGATGGCATTGCGCTCGACGATGTCAAACAACATCTGCGCCATCCGATCAGCGCCAACATTCCGAGTGAAGGACGCCTGGTAACGCACAGCGTCAATCGGGGCATTCCGATCGTTATGTCGCATCCGGAAAGCTGGGTGGGGCAGAGCCTGTTGAAACTGGCAGCACACGTCGCCGGCGAGCAGGTTGCCACGCTTTCGCTCGCGCCGTCCCGGTCGCGCTCGAGGGGACTGGCGGGGCTGATCGAACGGCGCGGTTTCTTTGGTTTTGCGCGACGTGAAACGTAGGGGGACAGTTTGCCATGAATCGATTTCGTTTCTCGCGCAGCGGCGCGAACAACGCACAGCAGACAACCAATGCCTCGCCCTTCGATGATCCGCATCCACCGGTGGAACCGGTGCGACCCGCTGCGTCACGATCACCGGTTCCGCCGCCGGCGCACGACGACCACCGTGATGAACGTGATCTGATCGAAGCGGTGCAATCGCAGTTGATCAACGAAACCGACACCAGCGGCCGGCGTGAACCGGAATACTATGCTCGCCGCATTGCCGATCTGGTGACCGAGCACCTCGACAAAAGCGGGCGCGTCGTTCCCGACCGTGAACGTAATCGCCTGATCCGCCTGGCGCAGTCCGAACTGCTCGGGCTTGGACCGCTCGAACCGCTGCTGGCTGACGATACAGTCAGCGAGATTATGGTCAACGGTCCCTACCAGATCTGGGTCGAGCGCAACGGCAAGTTGCACGAGACTGACGCTCATTTTATCGACGAAGACCACGTGCGGCGCATTATCGACCGGATCATCTCGCCGCTCGGCCGGCGCTGCGACGAAACGACGCCAATGGTCGACGCGCGCCTGCCTGATGGCTCGCGCGTCAATGCGATCATTCCGCCGCTGGCGCTCAACGGCAGCACCATCACCATCCGCAAGTTCTCGCG
Organism: Roseiflexus sp.; assembly: GCF_057785375.1. Taxonomy (NCBI): domain Bacteria; kingdom Bacillati; phylum Chloroflexota; class Chloroflexia; order Chloroflexales; family Roseiflexaceae; genus Roseiflexus; species Roseiflexus sp. The sequence continues at coordinate 4,129 of NZ_JBYNRX010000063.1, read as the reverse complement.
CATTCCGCTGACCGCCACCGACCTGATCACACGTGGGACGGCATCGCCGGAACTGATTGAACTGTTGCGTGCATGCGTGCTCGGCCGGCTCAACTGCATCGTCGCCGGCGGCACCGGCACCGGCAAGACCACGATGCTCAACATACTCTCGTCGTTCATCCCCGACGATGAGCGTATCATCACGATCGAGAACGCTGCCGAGCTGCAGCTCCAGCAGCGCCACGTCGTCACCCTCGAGTCGCGCCCTGCCAATATCGAAGGGCGCGGTGAAGTGACGCTGCGTGATCTGGTCGTCAATGCGCTGCGTATGCGCCCGGATCGGATCGTCGTCGGCGAGTGCCGCGCCGGTGAAGCGCTCGACATGCTCCAGGCGATGAACACCGGTCACGATGGTTCGATGACCACGTTGCACGCCAACAGCCCGCGCGACGCGCTGCGCCGTATGGAAACGATGGTCATGATGGCGGGCATGGACCTGCCGCTGCGCGCCATCCGCGAGCAGATCGCATCGGCAATCCACGTCATCATCCAGCTCGAACGCCTCCAGGACGGTTCGCGCAAGATCGTGCAGGTCTGCGAAGTTACCGGCATGGAGAACGATGTCGTCTCGCTCTCGGACCTGTTCGTCTTCCAGCAGCAGGGGGTGCGCGACGGCAAGGTCGTCGGCCGGATCGTGCCGACGGGCATTCGACCGCGGTTCCTCGAAAAGTTGCAGCAGATGAATATCACGTTGTCGCCGCAGGTATTCGGCAATGTTATTCCAGGCGTTCGCTAGAGGGGCAATCACCATGGACTCGCCTGTCTCGCTCGATCTTGTGCTTCCGATTGGCGCCGCGCTGCTGGCAAGTCTGGCAATTCTGACGCTGATGTTCGCAGCGCGCAGCCTGGCAGCGCGCGACACCGGCGTCGATAGCCGGATCGCCACCTACCTGGGAGGCGGTAACGCGGAGCGCAGCGTCACACTTAACGATCAGCAGATTGCCGAACGGCTGAACGAGGTCATCAAACGGCAGAGTTTCGCCGCCAGGATCGAACACGATCTCGCTACTGCCAGCCTGCCGCTGACCGTGCCGGAATATCTGCTGCTCCGCATTGCCGCGCCGCTGATCATCACCCTGCTGGCGCTGCTGATCTGGCGCCAGGTGCTGGTCGTGCCCGCCGCCCTGATCGCCGGTCATCTGGCGCTCTCGTTCTGGATGCGCATGCGCCGCCAGCGTCGCAAGCAGCAGTTTAGCGATCAACTGCCCGAAACGCTCGACCTGATCACCGCCTCGATGCGCGGCGGTTTCAGCCTGGTTCAGTCGCTCGCCAATGTCGCCAGTGATGTGCAGGAGCCGACCCGCACCGAACTGCGGCGTGTGTTTCAGGAAGTGCAACTCGGATTGAGCGTCACGCAGGCGCTCGACAATCTGGTGCAGCGCATGGAGAGCACCGACCTCGACCTGGTGGTGACGGCGATCAAGATCCATGCGCGCGTCGGCGGCAATCTGGGGCAGATACTTGAGAACATCAGCACAACCATGCGCGAGCGCGCCAAACTCCGGCGTGAAGTGCGCGTCATTACGTCGATGCAGCGCATCTCGAGCTACATCATCGGCGCCCTGCCCTTCGCGCTGGCGTTGATCATTTTCACGATCAACCCGACGTATATGATGCGGCTGTTTCAACCAGGATTGATTCTCTGCATCCCGATCGGCGCATTCATCTCATCGGTCGTCGGTTTTCTTATCATTCGGAAGATAGTTGACGTGAGGGTCTGATGTTGATCATCCCGAGCATCATAACGGCGCTTGCCATTCTCCTGGTGATCGCGGGTCTGACGGCATCGCGCCGCGACGCGACGGTCGGTGAACGCCTCGTCGCTTATCTCAGCCCGACGGTCGAAAAGGCGTCGTCCGCCCCATCGCTGGAGGCGACGAAGCCCTTCTCCGAGCGGGTAATCATCCCGTTACTGAAACGGGCGTCGCGCGCATTCGCCTGGGTTATGCCGCAGAATCGCTACGAGGCGCTGCGCCTGCGCCTGGCGATGGCCGGGCATCCGTGGGGATTGACCGCCGCCGATTTCGTTGGCGCCAAAGGCATTGTGGGTGTGCTGGTCGCGCTGCTGGCGGGCGTGATCGGTTGGGCGGCTGGCACGGCGCCGACCTTCTTCAATCTCCTGCTGCTCGGCGGAATCGCGCTCTGCGCCTTCTTTCTGCCCGATGTCTGGCTGGCGCGCAGGATCAGCCAGCGCCAGACCGAACTGCTCAACGCCTTGCCCGACGCGCTCGATCTCCTGGCGATCGCCACTGCCGCCGGTCTCAGTTTCGAGAGTGCGATCCAGGAGATTACATCGAAGTGGGCGAACGAACTGGCGCGTGAGTTCAGCCGCGTGTTGCGCGATATGTCGATGGGCGTGCCGCGGCGCCAGGCGCTGACCGATATGGCGGAGCGCACTGGCGTGCCCGACATCGCAAGTTTCGTCTCGGCGATCAAACAGGCGGAAGCGCTCGGCATCAGCATCGGGCGGGTGCTGACCGTGCAGGCGGAAGAGATGCGCACCCGTCGGCGACAGCGCGCCCAGGAGCTCGCCAATCAGGCGCCGGTCAAGATGATGTTTCCGCTGGTTTTTCTCATCTTTCCTGCAATCTTCGCCGTCCTGCTGGGACCGGCAGTGCCGCAGTTGCTGGAAGCGTTTGGTGGCTTATGAACGCAGAACGAACCCCGGAAACGGATCACCTGTACGAACAGGGGGTCGCCTGTATGCGCGCAGCGCGCTGGGAGGAGGCAGTTGCCCTCCTGAGCCAGCTGCATGGGTTGACGCACGCCTACCCTGATGTCGAGGCATTGATTGCCGATGCCCAACTGAAACTGGAGATCGAACAGGCGGGCGCACCCCCGGCGGCGCCGCCGCCGAAACCGCGCCCGCCGCGTGCGGTCGTCTTCGGCGGGATAGCGGCAACGGCGCTGCTCAGCCTGATCATCGCTGCGGTGCTGTTCGTGCGCCTGGATGCGTCGGGCGTGAGCGTTGCGGCGCAACCGCTCGTGCTCAACCTGGCGTTTCCCACCCTCGCGCCGACCAGAACCCCGACACCGGCGCCAACAAAGACGCCGCAGCCGCTGCCGCCGACCGCCACACCGCCGCCTGCGGCTCTCCTCCCCGGAACGCTCGGCGTGCGCATCGCACCGGGAGAGCGCACAACCCGCACCATCGGGAACCTGGCAGTGATCCTGGATGCTTCCGGCAGCATGCTGGCGCGCATCGACGGCACGCCAAAGACGGTGATTGCCCGCCAGGCGCTCATCGCGCTGGTGAACCGCCTCCCTGAAACCACGAACGTGGCATTACGCACCTACGGTCACCGGCGCGCCGATGACTGCAGCGATACCGAACTCATCCAGCCGCCTGGTCCGATGGAGCGCAATGATCTCATCACACGCATCAACGCCATCCGTCCGGTCAACGGCGGGCGCACGCCGATCGCCCAATCGCTGGCGGACATGGCGCAGGACCTTGCCGGCATCGAGGATGACGTGCTGATCGTGCTGGTGAGCGACGGCGACGAAACCTGCGGCGGCGATCCGGTCGCAACTGCAGCAATGCTGCGCGCTGCTAATCCCCAATTGCGGATCAGCGTCATTGGATTCGACATCGAGCAGGAAGAGTGGCGGCGGCGTCTGGAAGGAATTGCGGTATCCGGCGGAGGCGCCTATTTCGATGCCTCGAATGCGGCACAACTCGCCGATGCACTCGATCAGGCAATTGCGCTGACCTACCGCGTCGTTGACTCTCAGGGCGTCGAGGTTTACCAGGGTCGCATCGGCAGCACCGTCCAGATTCCACCGGGCGCGTATCGTGTCGAAATTGGCGGTGATGCCGAACTGACGCTCGAGACAGTGGTTGTTGAGAGCAATACGACGACATTAGTGGAACTGCGCGAGAAGCAAGGCGAGTTGCGCGCCAGTATGGTAACAGACGATGGCGTACAGCCGTGAGTGAGGGGTAGGCAGTGGGGAGTCAGTGGACTCACTTACAAGACTTGCGCGGTGGCGCATTGTTTATCTCTGCAGCGTCTGCGGCAGCGTGGCACTCCGGATCAAAGTGGTGGGGGGGGGGGGGGGGGGGGGGGGGGGGGGGGGGGGGGGGGGG